>JALUYN010000384.1 GCA_027012915.1 Cellvibrionaceae bacterium | reverse complement strand
GGGGGCGGCGCGCATTGACGAGCTAAACAATCGTACCGACGAGGTGGCCGCGGTGTTGGAGGTGATCTCGAGTATTGCCGAGCAAACTAACTTGCTGGCGCTGAATGCGGCTATTGAAGCGGCCCGCGCCGGAGAGCAGGGCCGGGGTTTTGCCGTAGTGGCCGATGAGGTGCGCTCGCTGGCGTCCCGTACTCAGGAATCTACCGGGGAAATTCGTCAGACAATTGATGCTCTGAAAAATGAGGCTTCCGATTGTGTGCAGATCATGGGGCAGGCTTCGGAGATGGCGCAGAGCCAGGTGGAAGCAATTCTCGCCGTGTCTCAGGAGCTGGCTCAGATAGCCGAGGCCGTGCGCAACATCAGCGACTTAAATGAACAGATGGAGCAAGCCGCGAACGCTCAGAGCCAGGTCGCCGAGACCATCAATGGCAATGTCCGCGAGATCAGTCAATCTGCCGAGCAGACATCAACCGACGCGCAACAGACCGCGCGTATTGCTGAACAGTTATTGTCCATGGCCAATACGCTGCAGGAGACCGTCGGCCAGTTTCGTTTGGGGTAATTCGCCCCGTCCCATTGATGCCGTCGTTCGCGGTTTTGCGAGCGGCGGTAATATCCTGTCTGAGCGGGATGCTATCCCCACCAAAAATCCGTATTCTTGCTGATAAATTGGTTGGCCTCACTACGGAGAATTTATGTCTGAGACTATTGCTTTAGCCACCACAGTCGGTGATCGACTGCTGGCGCGTGGTTGGTTTGTCGGTACTGCGGAGTCCTGCACCGGGGGAATGGTGGCGGCGGCGATAACCGACATAGCTGGCAGTTCCGGTTGGTTTGAACAGGGCGTGGTGACCTATGCCAACAGCTCTAAAACCGCGCTGCTAGGGGTTTCAGAGTCGACATTGGCCGAAGACGGCGCTGTCAGCGAAGCAACAGTGCGCGCCATGATCAGTGGTGTGATTGAATCCGGCACCGATATCGCGGTGGCCACCAGTGGTGTTGCCGGCCCCGGCGGTGGCAGTGAAGAGAAACCGGTGGGTACCGTGTGGTTCGCCTGGGGCACGTTTGATCAACAAATCGTAGAAAAGTGCCTGTTTGATGGCGATCGAGCTGCCGTTCGTGAGCAGGCTACAGAGCATGCGTTGCGAGGTATTCTAAAACTACTGGATAGTACTGTATAAAAAAATAGTACTGTTTTCTTGTACAGTGGTTTTGTTTGTGCTTCAATAGCATCAAAGGTTGGGGCAAAGGCTGCTCTGCCATAGAGATTTCAAACGTGTTTTAACAATACATACGAAAAGCGGATCGACAGTAAGTTCGCAGCGTATAAGCTGACATCAATCAGCGATTGGCAAAAGGTAAGGTAAAGATTATGGATGCAAATAAAGAAAAGGCGTTGCAAGCGGCTCTGGGTCAAATTGAGCGTCAGTTCGGTAAAGGGACCGTTATGCGTATGGGCGACAAAGAGCGCGAGCGCATCCCGTCTGTCTCTACTGGTTCTCTGGGGCTGGATGTCGCTCTGGGCATTGGCGGTTTACCCAAAGGCCGTATCGTAGAAATCTACGGTCCTGAATCGTCCGGTAAAACCACGCTGACTTTACAGGCTATTGCCGAAGCACAAAAGGCCGGTGGAACCTGTGCCTTTATCGATGCGGAACACGCTCTTGATCCTATCTACGCTGAAAAGCTCGGCGTAAATGTTGATGACCTGATTGTGTCTCAACCGGATACCGGTGAGCAGGCACTGGAAGTTGCCGATATGTTGGTGCGCTCTGGTGCCATTGATGTACTGGTAGTCGACTCCGTTGCGGCATTGACGCCAAAAGCGGAAATTGACGGCGAGATGGGCGACCACCATGTGGGTTTGCAAGCCCGCTTGATGTCTCAGGCGTTGCGTAAGATCACTGGTAATATTAAGAACGCCAACTGTCTGGCCATCTTTATTAACCAGATTCGTATGAAGATCGGCGTAATGTTCGGCAACCCCGAAACCACCACCGGTGGTAACGCCTTGAAGTTCTATTCCTCCGTGCGTTTG
>JALUYN010000383.1 GCA_027012915.1 Cellvibrionaceae bacterium | reverse complement strand
CACCGTTTGAAAGGTCTTTTGGTCTGCATAGGCTTGTTTCTACTTCACTAGCACTCAATAGGCAGTTTCGGGCCTTAGAGCATTTTTTGTCCGGTCTCCAAAGCGGAAATTCCACTCAGGCAGTTTTCGATACACATAGCGAGTAGGCGGTTGTTCCATCCTGACCAATATGAGCATAGTGTGCAGCGAGCATTGTTTGATCATACTTGGCGAACACTCCTCACATTAGTTGATATATCACATTCATGCTGGAGCGATCACGTGATCATTAACGTACCCAAACTGGAAGATCTGGACTTTGTACGCGAGATATCGCCGGACGATTGGATGGCTTCAGGAAAAGAGCCTGATTGGTATTTCCGGCGTGGCTATGGCGGGCTCTTTTTGATTGATTATGAGTGTCAAAGAGCTCGGTTGAAGCCAGAATCCATACTTGATTTCGGCTGTGGGCATGGCTGCGTGGCTCGAATGCTGACGGCAAGATATCCAAACGCCAAGGTCACTGGACAGGACGTCAATCCGGACTGGATGGATTGGTGCCGAGATGTCTTGAAAATTGAGACAAGAGTATCCGAAGGCACAATTGATGAAGTGCATCTTCCAGCGGACTCTTTCGATGTCATATGGGCCGGATCAGTGTTCTCCCACCTCCCGGAACGGTCGGCAGTTCATCTGCTTGAACAGTTTCGGTCAGCGCTGACGCCCAGAGGCCTATGCATTTTCTCGACGGCGGGCCAAGTCATGCGCAATGGCTACAAACCTGGACAGATCAAATTTCTGGAAGATTCCCAGATACAACAAATGGTTGAAGCATACGACAACGATGACTACGCGTACTCCGACTACAATAATGGCCTGTATGCAAACTGGGGTCACTCACTCATTCCGCACCAGTGGATTTTCAACCAATCAAAGCGGATGGGATTTCCGTTGATTGGGTTCCACGAAGCGGGTTGGGGACTGGTTCAGGATGTCTACGCGCTTCGCAAGAACATCACTCAAGCGAGTTGGCCATAAACCGCTAACGGATACATACATGACTGACTTTCGCGTTATCAGTTTTTGGGCAACGCTCAGCAACAAAATACACATACCTCCATACATTCTATGTGGATTGATCAGCATTCGGCGCGCGTTCCAGGACCGTTTTCTACTGCTCACACCAAGCAATCTTGCAGACCATATTGACTTCGACTTTCAGAAGAAGGTCTTCTTCTTTGCGGCGAGTGCGGACAAAGAGAAAGATGAATTGTCTCGGATCGTGGGGACATCCGATTTTGTGCGATTTGCCTATATCGCGCAGCATGGTGGGATGTGGCTTGATGCTGACTCCATCGTTCTGCGGAACTTTGAAAAAGAGCTGCAAAACCTGTTCTCGGCAAAGCCGATCGCTTGGCAGTGCGAAGCGCTATTTGCAGCGCGAGGACCCCATCCTGACATTGATCAGATTAAGCGAAACATGATCGAAGCGCCGCGTCAGGTTTTCGGGAATCCAGGCGAGTGTAAAACCTATTTGAATGGCCAGAATGATGAGGTCAGTCTTATGCCGAGTTCATTGTGGGACCCAACGGGCAATCAATCGTACAGCGCGAAAACTTGGGAAAGATCGATCGCGAGCGGAAATGACCTTGAAACATTTCTCGAAAACCCAGAGTGCGCCGTGATTAAGCTATACAATTCCAGTATTTCGCAGAGCGACGTGTCGGCTTTGACCATCAGAGACTTTTTGGAAGGCGATACCATGCTCGCAAAACTCTTCTTGCACATCGAACCGTCGATTGAGTTCTGGGTCGAAAACGGTGAGGTGTTGGAACAAGATCTCCTAGGTGAGCATATTTGGCCCGCCACGCACCCATACGTGTAATGGTCTCAAAATGACGGCGTTGCGGTTTCTAGGTTCATACCTGCAATCATGCCATGCCCTGTCGGATAATCTCGCCGAATGCGTTCGGGCCAACCTGTTCAAATAAGACTTTTCCGGCGGACAACATCTCTCCTCGCTCTGCCTCGGGCATCCGCCGGGCGCGTTCAAGCGCGC
>JALUYN010000382.1 GCA_027012915.1 Cellvibrionaceae bacterium | reverse complement strand
GTTGGCTCTGGCACTACAATCACGAACGACCCAATATGGGACTCGGAGGGATTACCCCTCAACAGAAGTTGGCTATGATGGCCTGAGGTCTACTTTTGAACCCCGCTAAAAATGGGGGGATTACCCTGTCATCGCTTGGGGATGTGAAAATGAAACTAAAATAGGCCAGAGAAGGATGCTTATAAACTCTTCTTTGGCAATTTATTCATTGTGCAAGCAGTGACGATGAGGCTGAATAAAATAATACTAATAATACGATTTTTGATATTACGAATTATTTTTCTGATTCACAAGCTTGCTGTTTTTTGTTAGCCAGCGCCCCCATAAAGGAGCGAAGGCCATAAGAGCGACCATGCGCAGCAGGTGATGAAAGGCGACGAACGTCGGATCTAGTCCTAGTGCTACTGCAACAATGGCCATTTCTCCAAAGCCTCCGGGAGCCAATGCCAGAAATGCTACATTGCGAGGGACATCGACTACCCAGTGAATCAACTCTGCAAATATGCCGAGTGTTAGTAGGGCAAGGGCGGTGGCTACTCCCGCCTGCCAGAGATGTTTTCCCATGCTCTTGCTGGATAAGCCTCCGAAACGTGCCCCGATGGCACTGCCCAGTACCCAGAACATAATACCCATGCCCCAGCTCGGCAATTGCAAACTGGCAACATCCAAAATACCTAACGATCCTGCCAGGAAAAGCGGGGCCAATAATGACGGTGTTGGAAGTCGTATCCAGGAGCCAAGCGGTATTACTAATGGCAGTATAAGCAGCAGCCAGAGATCATTTATCTGTACTTCATCTGCGACTTCCGATGGTCCGGCGCCATCTCCTAACCCCCAAAACAGAGGGGGTAAAATCAGGATTACTAACATTACGCGCAGTGATTGGGCAATCGCAATACGCTGAGGATTGCCACCCATTTTGTCACCCAGCAAGATCATTGCCGTCATCGCGCCTGGTGCCGATGCAAACCAAGCGCTGACTGGATCAAATCCACAACGTCGGTACCAAGCTGCCGTCAAGGCAGTAGACGCCGCTATACCTACAAGTAGCAGAGCAGCTGATAAGGGCCAATCAATTATCCGATTAGTCAGCTGCGGAGTCATCTGACTGCCCATCACTAGCCCTAATACACCAAGGAAGGCATTGCGCAGACGTTCAGATACCGAAACATCTAAACCTCGGGCCGAAGCGATCATGTTGGCCATTAGCGGCCCCAGCATCCATGGTAACGGTAATCCTGCAAACTGAAATGTGATCCCTCCTAAAGCTCCAATCGCCAATGAACGCATTGTTACCTGTAATGAAGCCTGTATCATTCATAAATACCTTTAGCAAGCTAACTATATGGGTGGTAAAAACCATACTGCAAATGCTTTGTCAGACCCTCATTATTAATAATGGCCAAACGATATATGTTGTGCAGGTCAGGCAAAAGCTGGCTGGCGAAGCGGTACAGCGATAGCTTCAGCAATCAAAGATGCGTTAGCAAGCAAAGAATAGTCAGCATAGCGCTGGCCGACCAACTGAATGCCAAGTGGCATACCGGTTGTACTGAATCCTGCAGGAATCGATATACTGGGTGTTTGCATAGCGGTCCAAAGACGGTTAAATACTGAATCGCCAGTGGTTTCCAGGCTTGGCGGCGCTGCACCTGGTGCCGATGGTGAAAGCAAAATATCGTAATGCCCATAAAGTGCATCAAGTCGCTCTCGTGCCTGTGCTAACCGTTGATGAGCCTTAAGCTCTTGGTTGGGTGCTACCTTCAGCCCGCGCTCGATAAGAGCGATTAACGCTGAACTGAGCTGATCAGCGTTTCGAATATATTCAGCACGCAGTGAACGTGCTGCATCTACAGCCATGATAAGTGAATGATCATCGTAGACCTGGTCAAAAATATCCGGTAATTCAACTTCCTGTGCACCTAGTCTATCAGCACTGTCTTCAACCAATCGTTGCATGTCGTTGTCAGCCTGATGCCAGCGCGGGGTACGACATAAGCCGATACGTGTGCATCGTTTTGGTGTTGTCCTCAAAAACTCCGTATTGGTGCCTCGTAGGGCACCGTTGAGCAGTCGAAGATCTTCCACTGAACGGCCATACCAACCCAAAGTATCAAGGTTTTCTGACAGCGGTTTAATCCCTTCCCGGCTTACCACATTGAATGTCGGTTTAAAGGCATAGATGCCACAGTATGAGGCCGGACGTATAACAGATCCGCCGGTCTGTGTTCCCAAGGCTAGCGGAAAAAAGCCTGACGCGACTCCCGCGGCAGAACCGCTTGATGAGCCTCCAGGTGTATATCTCAGGGAGTGCGGGTTGCGAGTTGAGGTCGGGTTTGAGAAAGCAAATTCGGTAGTACGAGTCTTGCCCAATACCCATCCGCCATTAGCTTTTATATGCGCAACACAAGCAGCATCTGCTGCTGGCCGGTAATCAGTGTAAAGTGAAGAGTCACAGCCGGTGGGCATGTTGCTGACATCTATAATATCTTTAACCCCTAACGGAAGTCCGGCAAGTATCCCTCTTTCCTTACGGGCGTCGCATGCATCGGCGTTTCGCCTTGCGTCGTCGAGATTCCAATAGGCTAAAGCCTCAACCTGGGGCTCGTAAGCATTGATCCTTGCCACACAATGCTCAAGGAGCTCTCGGGCGCTTAATTCTCCGCGAATAAGGCGATTCTTTGCCTCTGTAGCGGTGAGAATCAGCTCATCTTCCATGTCAGCTATCTCCTGCCTGTAGATACAATAATTTATTTTAGGACAATGCGGGACTGTGCTCCGCAAGCTTCAACATGCTGTCTGTCAACACTTGAGCCCCAGCTGCGACATCCTCAGGATCGGCATTTTCCGCCTCGTTGTGGCTAATACCTTTCTCACATGGAATGAAAATCATGCCGGTCGGACAAAGTGTTGAGAAAAATCGGCAATCGTGCCCCGCTCCAGAGTAGATGTGCCGCCAGGAATAGCTACGTGTTTGAAGAGCATGTTCGATGGCATGGGGTACTGCGCCTTCAAACATTACAGGAGCTTGGTTAAGATTTTCTGTTACCTTCACCGTGCAATGCTGGGCGGCGGAGTGGGCCAATGGTGCGATTCGGTCGCCCAGCTCGGCTAAAACCGTTATGTCGGAATAACGAAAGTCGATCCCAAATTCGACACGTCCTGGTACAACTGACCAAGCATTGGGAAAAAGCTTAAAATGTCCGATTGTAAACCGGATAACATCATCGGCGTCCCAGAAGAGTGTATGCAATTCGTTAATAATGGCTAATGCATCAACCAGCGCATCTTGGCGCATATGACGTGGTGTAGTTCCTGAATGGTCTTCCTTCCCAACTACTTCTACGATGAAGCGTCGCATTCCCTGCATACCTGTGACCAAACCGATAGTCTCGCCGCCGGCTTCCAATAACGGTCCTTGTTCGATATGGGCTTCAATTAGCGCAGCGAACGGCATTCCTAAGTCTCGTGGTAAGGCATCTGGGAAGAGTTTATGCAGCTTGTCAATTGCGCTGCCCATGCTGATGCCATTGTGGTCGGTAGTGCCCCTTGCCTTTTCCAACGACATCACACCCGCATAGACCGCAGAGCCCATACAACCGGGCACAAACCGTGAACCCTCTTCATTGTTCCAGATCACACATTCCAGGGCATGACGAGTTGAGATTTTCGCATCATCGATTGCCTCAAGCGCCTCAAAAGCTGCCAGCACACCGAATATGCCGTCAAACCGACCGCCAGTGGGCTGGGAATCAGTATGTGAGCCGCTCACCACTGGCGGCAGCGAGGAATCACTACCTTCACGTCGGAGGAACATATTACCAACGGCATCTAGCAGTACAATGAAACCGCGCTTCTTAGCGAGGTCTGCTAAGCGTTGATGTACGGTAATATCGTTTTCGTCCAGAGCTAATCGACAGACCCCGCCCTTAGGAGTGGCGCCATACCGAGCCATTTCCATGTGTCGACGCCATATACGTTTGGAGTTGATTGGAACTGTCATTTATAGGATTCCTATGTAAATCAGCTCAGAGCATTGAGGGCTCATTGAGCTGCTCCTTCGAGGCGTTATCCTCTGCCAGTAGGCAGCGTGACATGTGCCCAGGTGCTGGCATACGCGGCGCCGGTACGCCTTTGATGCAGGCTTCGTGTGCGTGAGGGCAGCGTGGCGCGAACCCGCACACTTTCAGCGGAGAAGAGAGAGTAGGAGGTGCTCCAGGAATTGCATCGAGACGCTGGCCACGAAGCCCAGCGTGCACTGTGGAATTGAGCAATCC
Organism: Cellvibrionaceae bacterium; assembly: GCA_027012915.1. The sequence continues at coordinate 7,584 of JALUYN010000382.1, read as the reverse complement.
CTGAGTGTAAGGATGCCTTGGCTGCCGCACCACATCACTTAGAGTCCCGTATTCGACCATTTGTCCAGCATACATGATGGCGACTTTGGCACCGATTTCGATTGCTACACCAACATCATGAGTTACGAAAATCATGCTCAACCCTAAATCTTTTTGTAATTGCTTCAGCAGAAGGATGATCTGCACTTGCACTGTGGCGTCTAAGGCTGTGGTCGGCTCGTCAGCCAACAGCAGCTTGGGATTGCAACTTAACGCCAAGGCAATCATTACTCGTTGTCGCATACCTCCAGACATCTCATGTGGATAGGCGTTGAGCCGTTCCGCTGCTGAAGGAATACGTACCAGTTCCAATAATTCTTTCGCTCGAGCTCTTGCCTCCTGCTGTGATATACCTTCGTGGCGTATAATCATTTCACAGATTTGCTGCCCCACCTTGTAAACTGGGTCAAGTGCGGTGGCAGGTTCCTGAAAAATCATAGATATCTCTGCACCACGTAGCCCCCTTAGCTTCTGCTCGTTACAATCAAGCATTGAGGTTCCATCGAACAGGATTTCCCCCTCGTAGTGTGTTTTCTTTGGAGGATGCAATTTCATAAGCGAGCGTAGAGTCACGCTTTTGCCACTTCCCGATTCGCCCAAAAGCATCATGGTTTCACCTGGCTGGACGTCGAAGCTTACGCCGTTCACGGCGTACACTTTGCTTTCGCGCGAAGCAAAAGTAATGTTCAGATTACGTACCGACAGTAGCGGTGATGGGTATGTCATCGAATGCTCCTTCAGGCTACTTGGCGCTTGGCTTTACTGTGACCGGACCCGTCTTTGAACATAAAGCAGGCCACCTGGGTGCCGATATTACCGTCCAATAAAGGAGGCATCTTTTCGCTACAAATCGGTTCGGCATGCGGACAGCGAGTACAAAAACGGCAACCCGGCGGTGGGTTAATCGGATTGGGTGGATCACCGCTGATTGGCAGGGTATCGGTTAGGTTGTCAGGGTCCATCGAAGGCCGGGCTGACAACAGTGCTTGTGTGTAAGGGTGCTGAGGATTGTTATAAATTTTATCTACTGGACCGATTTCGACAATCTGACCTAGATACATCACAAGAATACGGTCGCTAATGTACTGCACCACGTTTAGATCATGGCTAATAAAGAGATAGGTCAGCGACATGCGTTGCTTGAGATCTTCGAGCAGGTTGAGAACCTGAGCCTCGACAGACTTGTCGAGCGCTGAAACTGCCTCGTCAAGTATCAACAGTCGCGGCTCTAGCGCTAGCGCCCGGGCAATATTGATACGTTGTCGCTGGCCGCCTGAGAGTTCATGCGGATACCGGCGCGCATAAAGCTGCGAATCGAGTCCCACTGCCTCAAGCATTGACTCGGCTTGCTTCCATGCTGCCTGACTGTCGAGGCCGCGCACCCGACAGCCAAAGGCGATAGTGTCCCCAATTGTCATACGGGGGTTGAGCGAAGCGTTGCTATCTTGAAAGACCATCTGAACCTGACTGCGCATTGCTTTGATGCTGATGCCTTGAGGGCTATTAACCTGTAAGCCGTCAAGCACAACCTCGCCTGAGCTTGCTTCGACAAGAAACATTAACAGCTTGGCCAATGTCGACTTCCCGCAGCCAGACTCTCCAACGATACCTAGCGTCTCGCCTTTGGCGACACGGAAGTTGAGTCCGTCAACGGCCTGCACTACATCTGGCTTGGTAAATAATCCTTTGGCTTTTAGTGGGAAATGCTTTACCAGTTCACTGACAATCAGCAGCGGCTGCGCTGGACCTCCCAAGTCGTATTGCGGTTTCGATTTTTCCTTTATCACGAGTCACCTGTTTTTTCTGTGAGGTCTGGAACTGTTTCGTCCGTTTTATATTTGAAACTACTGCGTTTAGCGCGTGGAATTCCCGCCACCTCGCTGCAAACTCATAGGCTGGGATGGAAGTCTTTCCACGGAGTAGACTTTTCGTAGGCGCTGGCCAGAGTAAATAGCTGGGTCTCAGCAAATGGCCGACCCACAATCTGCAGGCCCACAGGCAGGTGGTTAGCCGTAAATCCACAGGGTACCGTCAGCGCTGGAAGTCCCAAATAGTTGAACGGACGTGTGTTACGCGTGATGCGACCGACCATGGAACTAATACGTTCAGGGTTGCGCTCATCAGTCTCGTCGATGGTCGGTACCTCAAAATTGAGTACCGGCGTTAGCATCACATCGACTTTTGAAAATACTTTTGAAACAAAGTCTCGCATGACTGCGCCGCGTACGGACAATGCATCAACATACATAGTGGCTGGCACATGAAAGCCAAATTCAGTCCGTGAATATGCATGTAAACCATAATTTTGTGGTTGTTCACGCATCCATTTGCTGTGTATGGATGCCGCCTCCGTCTTTGAAATGGCGTTGGCGATTGCGTCGTATTCGCCGGGATCCGGTACTTCAATAATCTTGACCTGACATCCTTGCTCAATCAGTACTTGGCAGGCGTCCTCAAATAGCTCATTAATTTCATCGCTAATATCATCACGGAAATAGTTGGCTGGCACGCCTACCCGTAGGCCTCGTACTGAAGCGTCTAGGCAGCTCATATAATCAGGTACTGAGAGTTGGCTGGTTGTTGAGTCGAGAGTATCGTATCCCGCTATCACTGAAGTCATTAAAGCGCAATCAGCCGTTGTACGTGTTAAAGGGCCGACGGTGTCCAGTGTCCAAGATCTTGGCATCGTCGCATGGCGGCTGATACGGCCCCATGTTGGTTTGAGGCCGACTAGGCCGTTGAAAGCAGCCGGCAAGCGCACTGAACCACCTGTGTCGGAGCCGATTGCAGCATAAACTGCACCAGCAGCTGTCGCCGCCCCAGAACCGCTCGATGAGCCGCCGCTAACGTGGTCTTGGTGCCAGGCATTTCGACAATGTCCAAAATGATCATTATGACCAGTAGGTCCAGCGGCAAACTCCGACATGTTGAGTGCTGCAATGTTGATAGCACCAGCGTCCTTGAGACGGCGTAATACCGTGGCGGTCGCCAGAGGCTTTACATCTCCCATGATTCTCGAAGCCCCACTTGCACGCTTCCCGAGTTGCGAGAACATGTCCTTGTATCCTATTGGAACCCCGAATAGGGGGCCCACTGGCGATCCACATTGCAGCCTGCGATCAGCCTCGGTAGCAGCTTCCCGGGCTTCATCAGCAAAAACTTCGATAAATGCATTAATTTCCGGCCTAACCTGCTCAATACGCTGTAAGGACGACTCGATTATCTCACTGACTGAGATGTCCCGTTGACGGATAGAGTTAGCGACCTCTGTGAGAGTCATCCAGTGAAGTTGTTGATGTAAAGTGGTCATCTCAGATCCTATGGCAGTTACGTTATTCACCTGATACATCAGGATGAGCTTGTGCCTCTAGTTCGGAAAGGAAGGTGAATGGATCGGCATAAAGGTAGCGATAGCGTTCTATCAACGGTGTTGCTTTTTCCAGTAGATTGTTGAACTCAGCAGTCAAATCAGCTGCACGCTCGGGTGTTATGGAGGGTGTGCCAAACTCTTGGCTTTGCAATAAAAGAGTGTCAGATGAAATTGCCATAAATTCCTCAACTATTCCTGTCTTAGGGAGTATAGGATTCTTTGTATAAGCAAATATGATGCCATCTTTTGTGTTTCCTCAATGTGTGCAGTCTTTTTTATTCCATAATATATTGATTTTATTTTAAAAAATAATTTAAGAGTTGTCGGGTACGTATATATGAAACATTAAGTTCTTTAATTCAATGTTTGAGAAGCATCGGTTTAAGATTGGTAAAAAAATCAAATATAAACAATAGCTTATGTATTTATGGGCTAAATATAACCTCTTTCTGGGCAGTGTCGAATATGATGCAGGCTTTGTGTTGGTTAATTTCAATAGAATTCTAATTTGGTTATTTAAAGTGCATTTTTGTTAGTGGACGCACTGTTTTGGAGCATTAAGTGCTAATAATCCATTAGTGCTCTTATCTGTAAAAATTAAGTCAAAATTGTCTTATATTTACAATAAGTTATGTAATTTTCCATGTGTTGGCATGACTTCTAGTTATACTTAAATAATTTATTATTAAGTTTTTTATTTCAGATAGTTAAGGCTATGGGGTGTTTGGAAGTAGAAATTTGTTATTTTTATTGGCAAGCATTTTGCTTAGGTTGTTTGGGTTGTAGAAAAATGATGTTTTAATTTTTGATTCGACCCACTCAAAATGCCATTAGGTTATATAGGGCTATTAGTCAAAGGTTAAGTTCAAAAACCTCTGGCCAATCAAGAAATAAGAGGATTAAAAATGCCATTAAAAAATACTACACCCCTACATAAGGCAATTCGCTTAACGACTCTTACAGCAATCTTTTCTCTTTCATCCACTGTAAATACGATCTATGCGCAGGAAAATTCGACCTTCCGGGTCGGCATGACCGCCGCAGAAATCCCCTTAACCACGGGTAACCCTGACCAGGGCTTTGAAGGTTTTCGGTTTATGGGGTTGATGTTGTATGACGCCCTTATTTTATGGGATCTCTCTAGCTCCGATGAGCCTTCTCAGTTAATGCCGGGTTTGGCGACTGAATGGTCTGTTGATCCGGATGACCAGACAAGCTGGACCTTCAAGTTGCGCGAAGGCGTTGTATTTCACGATGGTTCTGAGTTCAACGCAGATTCAGTCATTTGGAACTTTGACAAGCTAAAGGATCCTGATTCTCCTCAGTATGATCCGCGGCAGGCGGGCCTGGCCTCCGAACGTATACCAAGTATTGTTGCTGTCAACAAAGTTGACGACTACACCGTCGAGATTGTTACTGACAGCCCCACTGCATACCTTCCTTTTCAAACCTCCTATTGGATGATGTCTAGTCCGGCGCAGTTCGAAGCGGTTGGCAGCTGGGAGGACTTTGCCGCTGATCCATCAGGCACTGGCCCATGGAAATTCGAGAGCATGCAGTCTCGCGAGCAGATTACCTTAGCCCGAAATGAAGACTATTGGGATCCTGAACACGTACCAGAATCTGAATACGTGGAACTGCTTCCCATGCCGGAAGCTTCATCACGCACATCGGCTTTATTAAGTGGCCAAGTGGATTGGATTGAAGCTCCTTCGCCTGATGCCGTGCCGCAACTGGAAGGCGCCGGTATGCAGATTGTTACTAATAGCTATCCCCATAATTGGGCTATTGCACCAAGTCGGGCCGAAGGTTCACCGTGGAATGAGCTTGACGTTCGAAAGGCAGCGAATCTTTGTATTGATCGAGACGGTATAAACTCTCTACTCGGTGGACTAAGTATTCCTTCTGAAGGTCACGTGACGCCTGACAGTGAATGGTTTGGCAATCCGGACTTCCAACTTGCTTACGAACCGGAGACTGCTCGCCAGAAAATGGAGGGGTTGGGTTACAACGCCGACAATCCGTTGCAGGTCAAGATCGCTGTTTCCACTAGCGGTTCGGGTCAGATGCAGCCTATGCCGATGTTTCAGTATATTCAGAATACCCTCGATCAGTGTCACTTTGAAGTCGAGGCAGAAGTCATGGAATGGAACGCTTTATTAGCTATGGCACGCCAGACTGCGGATTCTGGAGATGCTAGGGAGAATGGTGTTAATGCCATCATCGTCAGCCGGACGACAATGGATCCTTACAGCGCCTTTACTCGTCTTTTCGATTCAAATCGTATCCCTCCGAATGGATCAAATTGGACTATGTCCACCAATCCGGTTTATGACGAGCTACTCACTAAAGCAGAACAAGCTTTTGATATTGAAGAACAGAACGAGATTCTCAGGCAGTTCCATGAAGAGCTAGTCAATAACGCTGAGTACATCTGGGTAACGCACGATGTTAATCCTCGGGCACTTTCACCCGAACTAGAAGGTTTCGTTCAGGCAAAGAGCTGGTTCCAGGATTTGACGCCAGTTCGTTTGTCAAACTGATAGCAGCAAACTGGCTAACCTAGGAAGGGAGTTGACGGCCTATGTTTTTGTATATTGTTCGTCGGGTGCTTTACACCATCCCCATTACGCTCGGTGTAACTTTGATATGCTTTTTGCTTGTGCATCTGGGGCCCGGGGATCCGCTAAATGCCTTGCTGCCTGAAGATGCTTCTCAAGCCTCTATCGACCGGATGAAAGCGGAGTATGGACTGGATAAACCATTACCGGTTCAATACGTGATTTGGTTAGGCAATGCCCTTTCTGGTGATCTTGGAAACTCCATAGCAAACGGCCGTTCTGTCAGCGCTGAGGTTGTCTCGGCGCTTGGCAACACTTTGATACTAGCTTTCGGCGGTATGCTAGTGAGTATTACACTCGGCCTGATGATAGGTAGTATCGCCGGTTCCCGCCCAGGCAGTCTCGCAGATCGTATCCTTACCGGAGTTGCTGTCATCGGAGTTAGTGTGCCGCACTACTGGGCAGCAATAGTGCTAGTGGTGATCTTTGCGGTGGGACTCGGCTGGCTACCGGCCATGGGAATGGATCCGCGCGGGTCGTCAGGCTTCATCTTTGATTGGGCTCATCTTAAACATTTGGTGCTTCCGATACTGGCGTTATCACTCATTCCCACCGGGATTATTGCTCGGTCGGTACGTGGCGCAATTTCCGAAACCTATGGTCAGGATTTTGTGCAAACACTGCGCGCCAAGGGGCTGCCGGAGTGGCAAGTATTCACTCACGTTGCACGTAATGCCTGCGGTTCGGCAGTGGCAGTAATTGGTCTGCAGATGGCCGACTTGCTGGGTGGTTCAATTCTGGTCGAAACGGTTTTCGTTTGGCCAGGTACTGGGCAGCTGCTCAATAACGCAATCTTCATGCGCGACCTGCCAATTCTTCAGGGCACTATCCTGATCTTGGCGCTGATCTTCGTAGCTACCAACCTAGTTGCGGACATTCTACAGACCTTACTCGACCCGCGTATTCGGCGCTAATATTCCTGGGAGCTAACGATGAATACCACTCAGGCTACTGCCTCCACGCCGCATGTATCGCCTAAACCGATGTCACTTATGGCTGATGATAGCCAGTTACTTGGCAAGCCACCTAAGGGTTATTGGCGCAATGTGGGTGGACACCTGAAACATGACAAGGTGGCCCTAGTCGCGTCTGGATTACTGCTGTTAATCGCGCTAGCCGCTATTTTTGCTCCTTGGATCGCGCCCCATGATCCGTACGAGACCAATATGCTGGATCGGCTTACACCACCGGTGTGGATGGAACAAGGCAGCAGTGAATACCTGCTCGGTACCGACGAACTGGGACGCGATATTCTCACACGACTGATTTATGGTGGCCGTGTCACTCTAATGATGAGTATGGTGCCTGTGGGGCTAGCCCTGCTGATAGGCAGCACTCTAGGATTGGTCGCGGGTTACGTTGGCGGTCGAGTCAATATGCTGATCATGCGTGTTACAGACGTTTTCTATGCTTTTCCCTCAATACTCTTGGCTGTTGCAATATCTGGGTAAGCGTCCATTCCGCGACGTTCTGCCACCCCGCTAAAATTCGCCCTAAAGTAACCTCACAGTTTCCAACACGAGGTTATCGCCATGAGAAAGCACCGCACACCCG
>JALUYN010000381.1 GCA_027012915.1 Cellvibrionaceae bacterium | reverse complement strand
TGGGCCTGGCATAGCAAGAGATCAGGGAAAAGCTCGATAACATAGGACACCGCACGCAATGCCGGGTCGTAGCTGCCTTCATACAGAGTGGCCGGGAGATCCTGCTAGCGCGCAAACCACATTTCCAGTATCGTCTCCCCCTGCATTGCTTTTTGCCCTTTTTGGTTCTGAGTTTTGGGGGCTTTTATACCCGGGCAAACCGTCGCTACAGGCGTCCTGCCTCTCGCGATTACGACCGTCATGGAGGGAGGAAGTGCAGATATTGCAGGAGCAAATATCTGCCCGTATATCCTGCATATGAAAAAAGGCCGCTGTCGCGACCTTTTTTCATTGACTACCGTATCAGGGAGTTTTTAGTACATGCAGTACTTCTTCCAGTTCGGAGATCATTTCCCCAATTAGTTGTTTGAACTGGTTGCCATCTTCCTGCGTGGCCTCCCCGCTCATCTGCTGGCGAGCACCACCGATGGTAAAGCCCTGATCGTACAACAACGCTCTAATCTGACGGATAGTCAGCACATCTTGACGCTGATAGTAACGGCGGTTGCCACGGCGCTTAACCGGGCTCAACTGCGGAAATTCCTGCTCCCAGTAGCGCAGTACGTGGGGTTTTACGGCACAGAGTTCGCTTACTTCACCAATGGTGAAGTAACGCTTACCGGGAATTACCGGCAGTTCATCATTGTTCGTCGGTTCTAACATGTTCTTCTACTCTCGCCTTGAGCTTTTGCCCGGGACGGAAGGTCACCACGCGACGGGCGGTAATGGGTATCTCCTCGCCTGTCTTGGGGTTACGTCCGGGACGCTGCGTTTTGTCTCTGAGGTCAAAGTTACCAAAACCTGACAGTTTGACGGGCTCATTATCTTCTAACGAGGCCCTAATTTCCTCAAAAAACAGCTCTACAAGTTCCTTGGCTTCACGTTTGTTAAAGCCTAGCTCCTCGTAGAGCATTTCTGCCAGTGATGCTTTGGTTAATGCTGACATTGCCTTCTCAGCCTGTGCAGCTGCCGCTTACCTCAGGGCAGCGTTAAACTCGTCCTCCAATGATTTAATCACAACGTCCATGGAGGCATTAATTTCATCCTCATTAAGAGTGCGCGATGGATGCTGAAACGTCAAGCCCAGAGCAATACTTTTTCTTTGTGGATCAATGCCTTTGCCCATATAGACATCAAACACCTTTAAGTCTGTGAGGTAACTTCCAGCCTGCTTTTTGATGCTGTTGCGCAGCGCATCAACAGCAACAGTTTGGTCAACAACCACCGCAATATCGCGGCGAACCTCAGGGAATTTGGACAATGGTTCGAACGCGGGAACAGCGGATTCCAGTAAAGCGGACTGTTCAATCTCAAACAGGAAAGCAGCCTGGCTCAACCCCAATTGCTTCTGCAACTGCGGGTGCATTGCACCGACAAGGCCCACCGCTTGACCGCTTCGGACTATGGCGGCAGTTTGGCCAGGGTGCAGAGCCGGGTGCTTGGACGCAACAAAAGCGAATTCATCATCCTGACCTGACAGATCGATCAGAGCTTCCACATCAGCTTTGATGTCGTAGAAATCCACAGCTTCGGTCTTGCCATGCCAAGATTCCTCATTAACACCACCGTAGATTACGCCAGCGATCATCGGTGTTTGCACCAGTTTTTCAACGGAGGCATCTTCGGAAACAAAGCGCAGACCGGACTCGAACAGACGTACGCGCGGCTGTTGACGGTTGAGGTTGTACTGCAACGCAGATACCAGGCCTGGCCACAAGCTGGTGCGCATTACTGACATATCCTGACTGATGGGGTTTTGAAGAGGTACAGGCTGGGCTTCGGGCTCGAAAGACTTAAGCAGGCCTTCGTCCACAAAGCTGTAGCAAATGGCTTCCTGATAGCCGCGATTTACCAACGTATCACGTAAGCTGGACAAGGACATGCGCGCTTCGTTATCGGACTCGATAATCATTGGCACGGCCATGCTGGTGACTGGCAGGTTGTTGTAGCCGTACACACGGGCCAGCTCTTCCAGCAGATCGGCTTCGATACTGATATCAAAGCGATAGCTTGGCACT
>JALUYN010000380.1 GCA_027012915.1 Cellvibrionaceae bacterium | reverse complement strand
GGCCACAGCGAGAACTTTGAATCACTGTCACCCATTTGGCATTTTGGTCTGCCCGTTATCGGTTCACTGCTGCTGGCCGCGCTGGTGCAATCGTTCAAACCGGAGCACCGCCAGGTAAGTGTCGGTCACGTTATCGAGCGACTCAACAACCACCAAGGCAAGCTACCCTTTGCCAACTGGCTGCTGCAATTCTTTGGCGGCGTACTGGCACTGCTTAGCGGACAATCCATGGGGCGCGAAGGCCCCGCTGTGCATTTGGGCGCTGGCATCGCCAGCCAGGTGGGGCAGTGGCTCAAGCTTCCGAACAACAGCCTGAGAACATTAGTAGGCTGCGGTGTTGCCTCGGCCATCGCCGCTTCATTTAACACCCCCATGGCAGGGGTCATCTTCGCCATGGAAGTGGTACTGATGGAATATACAATTGCCGGTTTCATCCCGGTGATGATGGCGTCGGTAACCGGCGCCATGCTGACCCAGTTTGTATTTGGCCCAGAACCGGCGTTCAGTGTGGCACAACTGCAGATCAACACCCTCAACGAACTGCCGATTATCTTGCTGGCCGGAGTCATAATCGCGTTCTTTGCCACCACTCTGATTCGCACTCAACTGTGGTTTAACGGCAAACAGCAGTGGCCCCTGACATTGCGCTTTTTGCTGGCCGGTGTCACCACCGGCACCCTCGCCCTGTTTCTGCCACAAATTATGGGGGTCGGTTACGACACCATCGAATCCGCAATGCACGGCCAAATCGGCTTTAGCCTTCTACTGGCTATCTTGTTTGCAAAAATTGCCGCCACCGCGGTGAGCACAGGACTGGGATTGCCCGGAGGCATCATTGGCCCAATGCTGTTTATCGGTGCTGCGTTGGGAGGCTGCATCGGGCAAATTGCTGCAGTATTGCTGCCGGAAACCGCTGCCAGCCCGAGCTTCTATGTGATGCTCGGCATGGCCGCCATGATGGCCTGCGTCATTAACGCCCCCATGGCAGCGCTTATTACGGTACTGGAGTTGACCTACAACCCGCACATCATCTTCCCCACGATGCTGATCATTGTCATCTCGGTAGTCAGTACCCGACAGCTATTCCACTGTCAGGGTGTATTTATCGCGCAGCTCGAAGCCAATGGTTTTCGCCTATCCGGCGGCCCCATTCGTCAGGCCCTGGACAGAGTTGGGGTGCGTAGCGTAATGGACATCAACTTTCAGGATTGTCGCCACAAGCTTCCCCTCTACCATCTGCAAAAAATACTCGAACAGCGTCCAAAATGGCTGATCGTTGAGGACAAAGCTGGGGACAAGCAACTGCTGCTGGCAGCCGACGTGTCGGCGTTTCTAGAGAGCCGCGAAGAAAACGAAGACAATCACGCGGAGGAACAAGAGATCAACTTACTTAAGTCTCCAGGAAGAAAATGGCAGATAAAACCCATCAGCCCACAAGCAAGCCTCTACGAGGCTCAAACCCAACTGCGACAATTAAAAGCGGACGCGCTCTATGTAGAACGCGGGTTTAGTTCGCTACTGTCACCGGCCATTGGCATTATCACCCAGGAACAAATCGATAATTACTACAGTTCATAGTTTTCAAACCGCTACAATAACTCCATTTCAAGAATCGGACATTCGCAATGCTTTGGGTTAAAGCCTTTCATATTATTTTTATGGTCTGCTGGTTCGCAGGCCTGTTCTATCTTCCACGTCTGTTCGTCAACCACGCCATGGCAGATGATGCAGCCACGCGCGCGCAGCTGACGCAAATGGAGCAAAAGCTGTATCGATTCGTCACGCCATTTATGGTCTTCACCGTGGGGTTTGGCATTTGGCTCACCAGCTACAATTGGGAGTATTTCCTGGGCAGCACCTGGTACCTGATCAAGATCGGACTGGTCGCACTGCTAATAGCCTACCACTTTGCCTGCGGCCACCACGTTAAGCGCCTGTCAGAGAATCAAAGTTCGCACTCACACATCTACTTCCGGTGGTTTAACGAATTCCCCGTACTAATTCTGTTTGGAGTGGTAATCCTGGTTATTGTACGACCTTTTTAAGCAGGCACGCTGGCAGAACGCACAACTACCCAAAGCCACAGGGCGTGTTACACTCAGAGTAGAATTCGCAGCCGATATTGCCACGCGCCATGAACTTTGTAGACGACACCCCTGTCATTCTGAGTTTATCCCTGCACGACCCTTCCGGGGGCTCGGGCATTCAGGCGGACATTGAGACCGCCAATAGTCTCGGCTGCCACTGCACCAGTGTAATCACACTTCTCTGCGCTCAAGACAGCCGCGACTTCAAAAGCGCTATCCCGGTACGAGCACCACTGATCATCGAACAAGCCCGAGCCATTCTTGAGGATATGCCGGTAACCGCTATAAAAATAGGTTGCCCTGGCAGCACGGAGAACGTCGAAGCCATACACTCGATTTTGCGCGACTACCCCGACATACCGGTGGTATTGGACCCTGGAACCCGTCTGTTGGAACAGCTGCAAAACGACAAGGGCCGAACCTTGATGGCCATGCAGGCGCTGCTCCTGCCTCAGGCCACCCTGTTGATCGCAAACCTTCACGAAGCCTTTGACCTGGCCCAACAGGCTGACTCACTCGATGCCTGCGCCCAGGAAATTCTCGAAAACGACTGCGATTATGTGTTGATCAGCGGCACCAAGCGTTCAGCAGATACCTACGACAGTGCCCTCTACGACGATCAGGGGCCCGTGCGACAATTCTCCAGAGAACGGCTCAAGATTATGTCGCGGGGACACGGCACCACCCTATCAGCCAGTACCACTTGCTACCTGGCTCACGGCCTGACGATGACCGAAGCCGTGGAACAGGCGCAAAATTTCACCTGGAAATCTCTTTCCAGTCATCGCCGCATAGGTATGGGCAAGCAATTTCTCAATCGCTTTTTCTGGGCCGACAAAAACTGCAATTAAGATCAGCAAAAAGAGGTTATCAGTACAGTCAGCCTCTATTACGCCGCAAATCATATCGTTAATTTACCGAACTGTTTCCAGTACAATGGCGCATTTCGCACTATCACATCGAGGCATTTATGAGTCGCTCCTCCACCCTTTTTGCACAAGCCCAGAAGCACATACCCGGTGGCGTCAACTCGCCAGTCCGCGCCTTTAAAGCAGTGGGAGGCGAACCGGTTTTCTTCGAGCGCGCCAAGGGCGCCTATCTCTACGATGCCGATGACAAGCGCTATATCGATTACGTATTGTCTTGGGGCCCGATGATTCTTGGTCACGCCCACGCTGATGTGATCGAAGCAGTAAAGCAGAAGGCTGAACTGGGGCTGAGTTTTGGCGCTCCCACTGAAATCGAAACCACACTGGCCGATCGCCTGTGCGATCTGATGCCCAATATGGATATGGTGCGCTTCGTCAACTCCGGCACGGAAGCGACCATGAGTGCCATTCGCCTGGCTCGCGGTTATACCGGGCGCGACAAGATCATCAAGTTCGAAGGCTGCTATCACGGCCACTCTGATTCTCTGCTGGTAAAAGCGGGATCCGGCGCCCTGACTTTAGGTGTACCCAGTTCGCCAGGCGTGCCTGCGGCACTGGCCGACCACACCATCACGCTGACTTACAACGATATCGCCCAAGTGGAGCAGACCTTCGCCGAGATTGGCGACCAGATCGCTTGTGTGATTGTCGAGCCGGTGGCAGGCAATATGAATTGCGTTCCACCCATTCCGGGATTCCTGGAATGTCTGCGCGCCCAGTGCACACAGCACGGCAGTGTGCTGATTATGGATGAAGTAATGACCGGGTTTCGCGTCAGCCTCACAGGCGCCCAAGGCCACTATGGCATCGAGGCTGATCTCACCACACTCGGGAAGGTTATTGGCGGAGGCATGCCCGTTGGCGCCTTTGGCGGCAAACAGGAAATCATGTCACAAATCGCACCTCTGGGTCCGGTGTATCAAGCAGGTACTCTCTCAGGCAACCCTGTCGCAATGGCCGCTGGCCTCGCCACCCTTGAACTGGTCACACAGCCTGGCTTTTACGAGCCCCTGATTGCCAAAACCGATAGTCTGATTGCAGGATTGCGAAGCGAAGCCGACAAGGCCGGCATTGCGTTCACCACCAATCACGTGGGAACCATGTTTGGCGGTTTCTTTACCGAGGAAGAGCAAATCACCAATTACCAGCAGGTGATGGCCTGCGACAATGATCGCTTTAACCGCTTTTTCCACGGCATGCTGGAAGAGGGTGTCTATCTTGCTCCAGCCTCTTACGAAGCGGGCTTTATGTCCATGGCTCACACCGACGACGACATCGAGGCCACCATTGCGGCCGCAAGTCGAGTCTTTGCAAAGCTCTAAGAAATCAGCACCTGCTGCAGATACGACAAAGGGGCCAAACCGGCCCCTTTTATTCATTGAAATCTCATATTCATTGAAATCCCGGTTTAGCCTAACCAGACAAGCGAGTAATCTCAGCGTCCCAGTTGCTCAATCATGGTTTTGATTTGAGATCGCGCAGTATCCGACACATCAATAATCTGACAACCCGACCACTGCAGCGTCAACTCTTCCGCCTCTCTAACCCACAGACAATCCACGCCCAGCTCGATAGTGCCAGAGCCGACTGACTCGGGCAGACACAAGGCCACCTGATAGACATGATCAGCTTGAATGGTGTCTACCCCCACCATCAGCAGTCCTTCCTCATGAATATTGACCAGGGTGCCCAACAATACCCCCTGATTCAAATCCTTAACTTCGACCGTCTGCGACAATTCATACGGCTGTAGGCGGCGCTCCTGAAAGGCTCGCCGCTCAGTCATTGCCACCCTCACCTTCTTCCTCTTTGGCCTTGGCATTCAGGCTTTGGAAAATGTTTTCCAGCGCGCGCTCGAAGAATGGTTTGGAACTGCCGGCAATTACCCGGGCCTCATGCGACAGCATGGCACGCGCCAGTTCCAACCCGGACTTCATTGCCACCTTCTTACCCATCTGGTCGACCAGCATATAATGCAGTGTTTTTGAGTTGTACCAGGCCACTTTCAGACGCTTACCACCTTTGAATTCAAACCAGGTGCCAAACTCGATCATCTTCAGATTTTCCACCATACGCAGCTCTTCCGGCGTCGCAGGCTCTTCCACAATACTCGGTTTGCCGGCCTTCTCGGCCGCCATGGATTCCAATTTATTGCGCATGGGTTCCGGAGCAGGTTCGGCCTTCTTGCTCTGCAATGCCAGCTTCTGCAGCGAAAACAGTGCATCGAGCAATTTCTTACTCTTGGCTTGATCGTAACCAATGGTTTCAAAGCCCACTTCCAAACCTTTACTCAAAGAATCGTGCAGCTCCAACTGTCGGGTTTTATCCTGATTGTTTTCCTTGGGCTCGATACTCCACAACAGGTCATCCACTACCTGAATGGAGCGCTGCCAGCTGTCAGACTCTTCACCATAGCGCAACAGAATAAAGGCCAAATAGTCAGACCAAGGCTGCAACAACAGCAATAGCACCGCCGAGGGCAATTCACGATTATCAATACGCGATTTGATCGCCTCGTTGACGCGCAGCTTCACTTCTTTGAGCTTTTCTTCGCCCTGCACTTTCTCCAGAGCTCGACGCTCAACCAACTCCTGACGACGGGCTATTTTTTTGGTGTAGCTGCTGAATTCCAGCAACAACTCCGCAAAAATGCGCAGGTCATTTTCGAACTCGTCCAGTACTTTGGAAACGACGGCTTTGATTTTGTTGTAGAGGTCATACTGGTCGCTGCCGTCGTTGCCCACCCATTTCACCGCGGCCTCTGCCATGCTGTTTAACAACAAACGTGCGGGGTGATTGACCTGCTCAAAAAAGTCGCGATCGATAAATGCAACTTTGAGAAAGGGAGTGTGCAAATAACTCAACAAGGCCTTAATGGTACTGGGCAGGTTGTCATCGGAAAGCATGTACTCGAACAACATGCCCACCAGATCGATGGTCTGCATGTCCATGGATTCCATGGCCAATTCTTCACCGCCGGCATCTTCCACTAACTGGTCGTGCAATTGACGACTGATCATGCGCACCGGCATGGGCTGGAGCTCACCCGGCTCCGCCGCTTCTATGGTTTCTCCAGCAACTGCAACAGCCTGAGCCTGTAAGGTTTGAATGGCACCTACCAGCTGATGATTACTGTAAACAATTGCTTGGCGGCCGGCCGGCCCGGCGGCACCGCCCGCTGCTGGCTTGCCACTAACGGGGCCCGCCCCCGGCCCTGCTGGCGCACCTGTACCACCAGCAGCGGCCTGCGGCGCCGCTGCTGACTCAGCACCGACCACTCCACCGGCTGGCCCTCCCGTAACAGTTGCACCTGCGTTTTGTGGTTGGCCAACCTGTGCAGCACCTCCGGCTACAGGGGCCTCCGCCTCTGGGGCACTGCTAAAATAATTGGCAGCAGGAGAACCCACATGAGCTTGCAGCATGCGAATGGCATTGACCAGATTGCCCTGATATTGCTCGGGCGGCTGCGCAGCATCCGGTGCCTGCATCAACCCTGCCTCCACTGGCGGCGGAGTTCCTTCCGCGGGCATTGGGGGCAATGAAGTAGAACTCATACCTGGCACCGCACCGCTGAAGGCACTGGCAATTCTGGATTGCCCAGTTGTGGGCCTGCCACTTTGGACCGGCTGAGACGGTACAACGGGCTCCACTGGCATCTCTTCCACATAGGGAAGCGGCGCGGCATCCTGAGTGCCTTCCGGTCGATATTTCAGATTGGGAAAGAAACCCTGCTGTCGCAGATATTCATTCAGGTCTTCGAGAATATCACCTAACGCCGTCAATACATGGGCATCGAACATCTTGTAGGCGACGATTTTAGTATTGGTATCCAATTGGGATTTCAACAGACATCGACGCAGTGCTTCGCAGTATTGAATTGGACCTGCAGGATTGCCTCGATCACCAACCTTTTTACCATGGTTAAGTACGGAGAAACGCTGATTCAAACACCACAGTTGTTCAGCGTAGTAGTTTTCCGCGCGATTGGTGATAGAGGAGATGGCAATGGTTTCTTCAAGGTCGTTGTTATCCACCAGCGAAAGCATATCACCCTGATACTTCTCTTCACCGGTCTGCGTATCAAGTTCACCGCGCTTGAACTTTACGAAGGGTTCGCCAACGTAGGCGACCATATGGCGTTGCAGTTCCGACTGATGCTGCCTAAACAGTTTGTGGCGGTCTATGGCTTGAGAAGATTCCTGATTGGTTTTGGCGTTATCAATATAGCTTTCCAGCTGCTCAATCATCGCCTTAAAAAAAGCGGGCAAACGCTCTTCAACGGCCTGCACCGTTGTTTTTTGGCAAGCTTTGAGATGCTTGACCACAACATCTTCTGTTAATGCACTACCGGGCTCTCCTGACAGAGAGTCCGAACCGCTTGCGCTCCATTCCGTCATAAAGTTCTACGCTTTCACAATCGTTGAAATCCATAGCCACACATGCAGGCCTGCGCACTTCGCGTATGACACCTGCAACATCCCTAGCGGCCAACAACTCTCAAACTATAGTAGAGAAAAGACCTGACAGCATAACGGGTTATATAAAAATTAACAGAAACCTGCGCTTGGTTATACACACTCCTTCGCCAGGAGTCCATTACAGTGACACACTGGCTAATTTGCACCCAAATATTGCTGAAAAATTACACAAGATCGCAGCGAGCCGCCGCAATAACGCTGCCCCTGACGGGCAAACTCTGACGCTCGATCTGGTTTTCCAAGCCCGGTATAAGCAGCAGCGAGAATTACATAAAATCCATGCTGACGACGATCGATGCGCAACCCTCTCTCCGCCGTATCGATCGCTTGCCACCACTGACCTTGACGCAGACGTTGCTGAGCCTGTTGCATCAACTCCTGCAACGCGCTTTCAGCCTGCCCAGTTTCAGCACTCTGCCTGGAGAAGGACTCTGCTCCGGCAGCTCGACCACTATTGGGATCTATACGAGAACCCGTAGTATCTCTAATAACAGCACCATGACGGGGATCGGAAACCGACTGACAGCCCGCCAACAACATAAGCAACAAGGCAACTCTTATGAAAACCATTTTTTCATCCAGTGATACAGGGGGTTTTCGATCCATTCACAGTGCGCTTTGGCAGTAGGACGATGTCCTTCTGCGAACGGCAGCAAACGAGCATTGCGGCAGTTTTCACCGCTTAGGCCACCACTTTGAGCATCCACCCACAGGTATTCAAGTCCATCACTCTGCGGCAGCGCTAGCCCATCATGAGGTAATTGCATGAATACATCCCGCCACACGGACAGAGCTCCGGAAGATCCGGTGAGAGGGGTTTCGCCATTATCGTCACGACCAGTCCACACCACCCCGACGTGACGCGCACTGAAGCCAGCGAACCAGCTATCGCGTTGGTCATTGCTGGTTCCAGTTTTTCCCGCAACCCCAAAGGTCTGCGGTAGATGTTGATACAAACCTCGGGCAGTGCCCTCACGGGTCACGCCTTGCATGGCAAACTGCACCAACTGCACTGCACGAGTGTCGACATGGGACTTAAGAGACAGCGGATAGCGGCTCAATAGCTCACCCTGGGCATCGACCACTGATCGAATACTGCGCATGGGTGCGGACACTCCGTCATTAGCCAAGCTGTGATAGACACCCAGAACATCGAGCGGCGACATGGCCACTGAACCCAGCAACAGGGAGGGCACCTGAGGGATATCTCGGGAATAACCCAAATCACGCAAGGCCTCAGCGGTTTTCTCCAACCCGGTGAGCATTCCCAAACGCGCAGTAGCCTGATTGTACGAATGCAGCAAAGCATCGTAGAGCTGCACTTCACCATGAGAGCGCCGGTCAAAATTCTTCGGACGCCACAGTTTGCCCCCGGGTCCCTCAACGGTTACCGGGCTATCATCAATCAGGGAAGCCAAATGATAATTCTCACGCAACGCACTGAGATAAACAGCGGGCTTCACCAATGAACCAATACTGCGGCGCGCATCCAGCGCACGATTAAAACCGGCAAAGGCGGTATTCCGGTCGCCCACAACGGCTTCCACCTCACCACTGCCTACCGCGGCAATCAGAGTAGCCCCTTGCAGTGAGTTGGTTGATAAGCCGTAACGCTTCTCCAGCGCAAGCAAACGTTTATCCAGCACCCGCTCTGCGGACTTCTGCGTGCGCAGCGACAATGTAGAGTAGATATGAAGCCCTTCGGAGCTGAGCTGTTCGATGCTGTACTCCTGCAGCAACTGTCGCTTCACCAAATCCATAAACGCCGGGTAGGCGTGCAGCCGCCGCTGGGCATAGGGCACCACCCCCAACCCCTGAGCCCTGGCGCTTCGAGCCTGTCTCGCAGAGATCAACTGCTGCTCTTCCATCACTCCAATCACCAGATTGCGGCGCTTCAAGGCTCGCTTGGGATGCTTCCATGGGTTGTAATAGCTGGCCCCCTTCACCAACCCGACCATCAATGCCACCTCGGACACTGACAGGTCCTTAACGTCCTTTTGGAAATAGTGACGGGCGGCCAAACCAAAGCCGTGAATCTGACGCGGCCCACTCTGCCCCAGATACACTTCGTTGATATAGGTTTCGAGGATTTCCGCCTTGGAATAGTGCAGCTCCAACAACAGCGACATTACCGCCTCGGTGGCTTTGCGGGTGAAGCGCCGACCACTATCCAGATAGAAGTTTTTCACTAACTGTTGCGTGAGAGTGCTGCCGCCCTGAACAATTCTACCCGCCTGAAAATTGGCCAAAGCCGCCCGAGCGATACCCTTGACTGACACACCCCAGTGATCGCTAAACCGATGATCCTCCACCGCAATAATCGTTTCGCCCAACAACGGAGGGATATCGCGTAACTGCACCAGCTGCCGATCCTGTTGCAAACGAGGATAAATACCACCTATACGAATCGGCTCCAGGCGCACCAATGGTTTCGAAACGCCATTGAAGGCTACCATGCGCTTAATTTGCCCATTGCGCAGTGTTACGCGAATCTGAGCCGGCTCTTCACGATCGCTACCCGCCTGAAAACCGCGCGTATGGATTTCAAAACCCGAACTGAGTTTGCGAAATTGGCCTGGCTTACTGACCCGCCCTACGGATTGATATTCGAGAGCTTGCAGTTCCTGCAGCAAATCCTCGGAGCGCAGCCACTGATCGTCAAATAATTCCAAAGGCTGGGAGTAAACCTGAGCCGGCAACTGCCACTTGCGACCGTCGAATTTTTCCCGCACCTGAATATCCAAGTACAAAGCCCACCCCGCAAAAATAGCGACAGCAATAAGGGCCAGGCGCCCAAGCCAACCCCAGAACCCAACAGAGCGGGGCTGCTTCGACGGTTTTTTTGATCTTTTCTTAGGTTTACCCGAACGGGATGATTTACGCGATTGAGTCATGGCGGCAGTTTAACCCGGATGTTGCACCAGTTGGCGGAATTTTCACGCAGAGATCGATTGATTTGAGAGTACTCGTGAGCGTAAACGCTGCCGTAGCAGCGTCGGAGCGAGCATGTGCGCTCAAATCAAGCGAGATCAAGTGAAAAACCGGCAAATGTTACAGAGAACAGTTTGTACCAGGCTCAAAACTAAAAATAAACTTGCATAGTAGAATCAAGCCTTAAAATGCGCATGTACTGGTGCAACATGCGGGTTAACCCGAGCGCAGTTTAATGTGTGGATGAAATTCCGCATAATAGCTACTGATTGTTCACCTACTGTTTTTACCTACTTAAGAGCCGAATTTATGTCGACATATCACCTCTATGGCATCGGTGCCGCCCTGGTGGATACCGAAATTGAAGTTACCGATACCGATCTACAGACCATGAACATTGAGAAGGGAGTGATGACTCTGGTCGACAGTGCGCGACAAGAAGAATTACTCCAACATCTGTCTCACCACCTGATTGCCTCCAAGCGCGCCAGCGGCGGCTCCGCAGCAAATACCGTCATCGCAGCCAGCTACTTTGGTGCAGACACCTTTTACTCTTGCAAGGTTGCCGACGATGACAATGGGCGCTTCTATCTGAATGATCTTGAAGCCGCGGGCGTTGAATACCATCGGGAAAACGAATTGCAGGC
Source organism: Cellvibrionaceae bacterium (assembly GCA_027012915.1). The sequence continues at coordinate 827 of JALUYN010000380.1, read as the reverse complement.
AGGTGTCACCGGCAAATGCCTGGTCATGATTACTCCCGACGCCGAGCGCACCATGAATACCCACCTGGGCATCAGCGAAACCGTCTCCTCCAATGAACTTCACCCGCAAGCCATTGGTACGTCCCAGTACGCCTATATCGAGGGCTACCTGGTATCGTCGGAAACGGGTCGTGCCGCCGCCATCGAATTGCGCGAGCGCGCCGAACAAGCCGGCGTTAAGACCGCGCTGAGCTTGTCCGACCCAGCCATGGTGGAGTTTTTCCGCGATGGACTACAAGAAATGATTGGAGATGGCGTCGATCTGCTGTTCTGCAATGAAGCCGAAGCCATGGGCTACACCCAAACCGACGACGTCCAAGCCGCAGCCGAAGCACTGAAAGCCATCAGCAAATCCTTTGCCATTACTCGTGGCAACAAGGGCGCATTGCTATTTGACGGTAGCGACTATATCGAAATTGCCGCACGCCCCATTACCGCAGTCGACAGTAACGGTGCCGGCGATATGTTTGCCGGAGCCTTCCTCTACGCCATCACCCACGGTCGCAATTTCAGTGACGCGGGCAACCTCGCCTCCCACGCTGCCGCGCAAGTGGTATCGCAGTTTGGTCCGCGCCTGCGCCCGGAACAACACAAAGAGATTATGGATCAGGTATTTGCCTGATTTAGCACTGCCGATAAGGCTGGGTTAAGCAATCGCGAAACCCAGCCTTTATCAACGATCAACCTTGAGACAAGAGTTCACGCAAGTCGATCAAAGCAGCGTTAGCTCGTGAAATATACGACGCCATCACCAAAGAGTGATTGGCCAGAAATCCGAAGCCACTGCC
>JALUYN010000379.1 GCA_027012915.1 Cellvibrionaceae bacterium | reverse complement strand
AGCACCCAATCCCATCAGGGTATTGGTCACAGGAAAATTCAGCGCTCTGGCCAATTCGGTCAGCAAATCACTGGCGTTACCCTGAACCACACCGCCACCGGAATAGATGACCGGGCGCTTGGCCGCCATCAACATCTGCACCGCTTTCTTAATCTGGCCGCTGTGACCTTTCAACGCCGGCGTATAGGAGCGCATCTTGACCTTTTTCGGGTACTCGAATGGGAAGAGCTCACCTGGAGTTGTCACACTCTTGGGCACATCGATAACTACAGGGCCCGGGCGGCCGGTACTGGCAATGTGATAGGCCTTCTTCACAATCTCGGGAATTTCCGAGGCGTGCTTGACCAGGAAGCTGTGCTTAACGATAGGACGAGAGACACCGATCATATCAGTCTCCTGGAAGGCATCCTCGCCAATTTTCTCAGCCGGGACCTGTCCAGAAATGACCACCATCGGGATAGAATCCATATAAGCAGTAGCAATACCAGTGATGGCATTAGTCGCACCTGGTCCTGAAGTGACCAGCACGGTACCGACTTTGCCGGTTGAACGGGTATAACCGTCAGCGGCATGAGTCGCCGCCTGTTCGTGTCGCACAAGAATGTGCTTCACAGCCCGGTTTTTGAATATGGCGTCATAAATGTGCAAAGCCGCGCCGCCGGGATAACCGAAAACGAGCTCAACACCCTCTTCTTCCAAGGAGCGAATTAACAAATCGCCGCCTGATAGCATTTCCACCTGCTGATCCTCTTTAAAAGTGTGACGTTCACAGAAGCCCGTCGAGTCATACGACGGACCAATAGCTGCGTATTCTACAGTGGCCTGAAGCCGGAGTACAAAGCGCTACGGCGGCAGTTGAGTCATCAACTGTCGTGAGTGTTGGATATTCACGGTTTCAGGCGAAGCTTTCTCGACGAGACGCAACGGGTTAGCTGCGACACTGCCGAATAGGTGACGTCGGTGGACGTCCCTACGCAACTGGGATGGTTCGGTAAACGGTTGGCTTACCGGACGTAGAACCCGACTTCAGAAAAAAGCCAGGCGCCAGGAGTGTCCTGAGCATAAACATCGAGGTTACGATGTGACCTACACGCCATCTAGCGAAGGCGCTTATTCTCGCAATTTTGCCCGCAAAGTCAAGCTATACGCTAGTTTCAGCGGGATTTACGCTCTTCTCGCAAAGACAAAAGGGCTGCCTTTTACGACCCTGGTGGTTTATGCTTAACAGATAGTGCAACAACAGAGACGCAGCAAAGGGAAAACCGCATGCAAGCAGCCCATAAAATCATGCAAAAGAGGTCACTCAAGAACCTGGCCGCCAGTGTACTATTAGCAAGCCTGGCAACAATGGCCAGCACTGACGCTTTAAGCAAAGACTTCTACCGCTGGACCGACGAAAACGGCACCACCCACTATTCGTCACTCCCCCCTACTGACAAGCCTTCTGAAAAAGTTCACACCTCAAATATCAAGGGCAGTCCGACCGCAGCCCAAGCTCAAGAACCCTCTAAGGAAGCCGCCGCTGCAGCGGTCAAAGAGGAAGACAATTTCGACGAATCCGCCAATGCCCCTGAACCACCTGAGGCAAAAGCTCAGCGAAAAGAAAACTGCAAACGCGCCAAATTCAACCTGAAAACACTAAAAGACAAACCCCGCATCCGCGTTAAAGAAGGCGATGATTATCGCTATATTGATCAAAAAGAACGCAAAGCAAAAATTAAAGAGTCGGAAAAAGCTGTTAAGCAGTACTGCAAATAGTTAGCGTTTCCCGAGAACCCAGCCCCGAAATTCCAGCTTCGGGGCACACTCTTCCGTCACCCGGCCCCATAGCGCTCAAAGAAGCTCCAATACCTCTTTGGTTTTAACCCGCATTCCTTTCTTTGTCACATGTCCTATAAACAGCTCTGCCGTTGCCAGCGCATCCATCAAGGCATTGTGGGCCGGATAATCCGGTAAGCCGTAGCGTTCACGACAGCTAGACAGCCTCAGAGCGCCATTCTGGAGAGATTTATCCTGACGCAGCAATTTGCGTTTTTCCAACTCCATGGTGTCAGCGACTGGCAGCAACAGACGCGAGCCGTAGAGCCTTTTACAGAGCAGATCCAGAAAACCAATATCGAGATGGGCATGGTGAAACACCAGCACCTTGCCTGCTGCGACCTCAAGAAAATGCTTCATCATTTCCCCGTGGCCCATACCATCTTCCAGCTCGCAATCGCGAAGCAAGTGAATGCTGGCACTTTGCCCTACACTCTCCTGAGTAGCTAATAGCAGATGCTCCGCTGACTCCAGTAAAACCTTACCACCGCTGACGACCACCCAGCCGATACTCAATAGCTCGCCTTCGTCGACACTCAACGCGGAAGTTTCAGTATCTACCACCAGGAAATCCTGCTCCCGCCAATCCCGGGAAAAATGGAAATGGCTATCCGCCCAGCACTTAAGCAAAGGCGCACTTCGATCTTCACCTCTTATTCGCATGCGATGATAAAAACGCTTCAGTGACAACAGCATAAAGCCTCCTTATCCAAGACCGGCTCTATAGGTATTTCGCACAGACGTTTGAGCATCCATAACAATTCGGAACGAGTCCCGCAGCTGCTTTCTCACCAACTTGGACAAGTCATCCGGGTTGAGCCAATTAGAGACATCCTGGCCATTGGAGATCTGGCGCCCCTGGGCAGCCAAGCGAGTCTGAGTAATAACCGCATAGGCGTCTTGCAGGTTGCGACTGTCGCGAATGGACATGGCCTTGCACTCAGCCAAAGCCTGCAAGCGCTCGTTGGTATTGATTGCCTTAATACCATGAGAGAGGCTGTGAATACGGGCAATATCCACAATCGACATCAGGCCACTTTTTTTGATATTGAGTTCGTCGCGGTGCTCCCCGTTGCGATCTACAACAAAGCGTCTGAAGATGCCCAGCGGCGGCTGAGAATCCAGCACATTTTCCGCGAGCATGGCAAAAAATATACTATTGCCTGCCACCTTATCGAGCATGTGTTTTTGCAATTCATCACAGAGAGACGCATCACCATAGATGCTGCGTAAATCAAAGAAAATACTGACTCGCATCAGCGCATCTTGGGTGGGGCTTTGAGTCCAGCTATCCACGGTTTTTCGCCATCCGTGTAGTGGCTGACGCCACTGCTCCGTAGTTGCCATTATCTCACCTGGACAATAGACATAACCGCAGGCGTTAAGACCGTCACACACGGACGTTGCCAGCGTTTCGAACCACGACTTCTGATCATCCCGCAATTCGTCGGCTATAAGTAAACCATTGTCCTGATCACCACCCAGCAGCTGTTCACCACGCCCCTGGGAACCAAAACCCAACCAGCAAAACGGTACCGGAGGTTCACCGTTAGCCTCAATAAACAGTTCTATTAGGCGAACCGTTACGGCGTCACTGATAGCCGTCAAAATATGACTGATCTGATTCGACCGCATTCCTGCGTGCACCCACTGCAGCAACAAATTAGGCAATAAATCCGTGATGCTTTTTAGCCCATCGACGGAGGTTTGGCGACCAACATGCTGTACAAGAAAAACGGGGTCATCCTGACGCGCAAGCATCAAGTCAGAGGAGGTAACAATGCCCCTGACCTTGCCACCATGCACCACCGGAATATGGTGAATTTTCGAGCGAGTCATAAATAGGGTGGCGTCAAATATGGTGGAGCCGGTATCAATCGTGTGAGGATCGGGCGTCATGATAGTACTGACATGCTGATCAAAACCTACGCCTTCAGCCACCGCTCTGGCACGTAAATCACGATCAGTCACGATCCCCAGAAGACGATCTTTATCCATCACCAGCACCGAAGACACGCGGCAACTGGTCATCAGAATTGCGGTGGATTGAATAGATAATTCTGGCGCAACTGCGATCACCTCCTCGGTCATCACATCCTTGATTTGCCGCATCATATCATTGGCGTCAGGTTCATGACGCGCTGCGCGGCGAACCCGACGGCCACGCTGACTGTGAAAGAAGCGATCAAAGCCACGCCGTTTTTTGCGCAACTTTTGATATTCCTCCTCTGGGAAGATATACAACAGGGAATCTTCGATAAGTACGGACTTGATACCCGGATCTTCCTGATGCAACCCCTTGAGATTAAAACTGACGCCTTCGCCCATACGATCAATCAGTTGATCTTTATCGCCTCTGAGCTCAGCCGCACCACTTCGAATTATCCTCAGGTCGGCATCGTCTTCGCCTTCAAACACATGGCCTTTACGGTAATAGGCAATTTCAATCGAACCAACAATTGCCTCAATCTCATCGATTGGCAATTCATCAAACGGAATACACTCACATAGAAAATCCGAAATTGCCTTGAGTTCAGGATTCATAATCGCCTCCCCTATTGACGAAAATCACCCTCAAAGGTGGTTTGATAAACCGTAAACTTGGTGCCCGCATCCCCGTAATAGAGAACACCATCGGAAGATACCGCAATGCGCAGCCGGCTCTTTTCCCTATCAGGACGATTCATGTCAATGATCCAGGATGTTCCGTCTTCGCTATTTCGCAACATGTCCTGAGGGACCTGCTGATCACTTTCATCATCAACCATAGAAATTTTGGCGCCGTCGAGAGGTGCAACGGAACTCAGGTGTAATCGCATGCGATTTCCATCAAGCCAATTGGTAGTCAGTTTCAGTTCAAACTCACCGTTTTTCAAACCACACATGCCACTGGTGTAACGACAGTTAGGTTTCTCTGCCAATTTGTAACTGGCGCCTTTTTTGGCAGCGTGAGGCGTTTCACTGACCAGAGCATCGACAGCGAAGTATCCCAGTACAGCCAGGATGGGTGTAATAATCAGGGCAGCAATAACGTGTTTGTTTTTGAACATTTTTCTGATGTCTCTTTTGGTTATTTATGATTGTTATACGGAATTTACTTTACTAGAAAATTACTTGGAAAGATTGTTTTGGAGCAACAGTCTTTCGAAAAAATTTGTGATAGAAAATTCAGTGCTTTGATCGGTTTTGATGTTTTATTTGTGTTTGATTTCTGACTGGAAGATGCCGCTCACGGCAGATACTTCCTTTATCTTGCCATCCTGCGAGACGCCGCTCCTGCGCATCCATGCGCCCGCGGCATACCGTACATCCTGTACATAAAAAAGGCTCCCAAAGGGAGCCTCAAACATTCAGGATTAAGCGTAACCTGTTACCAGAAGACCTTGCCGGGTCGTCATTCTTTTTTTTGCTTCGAATTACGCTTACCCGAACCCTGTGGTTTGAGGCTCCTTGCGGAGCCAAATCTCAGTGTTTAGTGGTCGTGAGCCGCTTCAACACCGGTAGGTACACGCATGTTCTCTACCAGATGCTGAATGTCTTCTGGTGGCTCTTGAGTCATACCAGATACCACATAAGCAACTGCGAAGTTCACGATCGCACCCACTGCACCGAAGGCATTAGGCTCGATACCAAGGAACCAGTTTGGAGACATGTCACCCAGGTACGCAGTGCTTGCGATAAACATGATGCCTTTGTGCTGGAATACATACAGCAGGGTAACCACGATACCTGCGATCATACCGGCTACCGCACCTTCCTTGTTAACACGCTTGGAGAAGATACCCATCATCAGCGCAGGGAAGATAGAGGAAGCAGCCAGACCGAAGGCCAGTGCCACAGTACCCGCAGCAAAGTCAGGTGGGTTGTAACCCAGATAACCCGCACCACAGATAGCAACCGCCATGGCAATTCGAGAGGCCAACAGTTCTTGCTTCTCATCGATGTCCGGCGCAATTACACCTTTCAAGAGATCGTGCGATACCGCAGACGAAATTGCCAGCAGCAGACCCGCTGCAGTAGACAGTGCCGCAGCCAAACCACCCGCAGCCACCAGAGCAATTACCCAGTTGGGCAGCTTGGCGATTTCAGGGTTAGCCAGAACCATGATGTCACGGTCGACTTTAACCATTTCGTTGGTTGCTTTATCAGAGGTGTACTGGATTTTACCGTCGCCATTTTTGTCTTCAAACTTCAGCAGACCGGTTTTTTCCCAGTTTTTGAACCACTGTGGACGCTCGTCGTACGCCAGGTGCTCACCTTTCGCCGGCTCAATGGTGTCCATCAGGTTCAGACGGGCCATACCAGCAACAGCAGGAGCGGTGGTGTACAGGATAGCGATGAATACCAGAGCCCAACCCGCGGAAGAACGCGCATCTTTTACTTTAGGTACAGTAAAGAAGCGAATAATTACGTGAGGCAGACCAGCAGTACCAATCATCAGCGACAGAGTATAGGCGAACATATTGGTCGTGCTCAAACGCACCTGCGTGGTGTATTCAGCAAAGCCCAATTCCGTTACTACCTGATCAAGACGATCCAACAGATATACTTCTGTCCCCACCATGGTGCTACCCAGGCCAAGTTGCGGCAGAGGGTTACCAGTCAAGTTCAGAGAGATAAAGATCGCTGGAATGGTGTAAGCGAAAATCAGTACGACATACTGCGCAATCTGAGTATAGGTAATACCCTTCATACCACCCATTACGGCGTAGAAGAATACGATAACCATACCTACCAGCAGACCGGCTTCGTAGCTAACTTCCAGGAAGCGAGAGAAGGCTACGCCCACACCTTTCATCTGACCAATTACGTAAGTAGTCGAGCAGATAATCAAGCACACTACCGCAACGATGCGAGCGCCACTGGAGTAAAAACGGTCACCGATAAACTCGGGCACGGTGAACTTACCATGCTTACGCAAGTAAGGCGCCAGCAACATAGCCAGAATTACGTAACCACCGGTCCAGCCCATCAGGAATACAGAACCACCGTAACCCATAAAGGCAATCAGACCAGCCATAGAGATGAAAGAGGCCGCGGACATCCAGTCAGCCGCAGTTGCCATACCATTGGCTACGGGGTTTACACCGCCGCCGGCAACATAGAACTCTTTAGTGGAACCGGCACGCGCCCAGAAGGCGATACCGAGGTACAGTGCAAATGTGAGACCTACGACGATGTAGGTCATTGTCTTCAAATCCATGATCTACTCCTTATTCGTCGTCAACGCCGTATTTACGATCCAAGTCACCCATTTTCTTTGTGTAGTAAAAAATCAGAGCCACAAAGGTATAAATGGAACCTTGCTGAGCAAACCAGAAGCCCAACTTGTAACCACCCAGTTGAATGGTGTTTAACACATCGACTAACAAGATGCCGCAGCCAAAGGACACTACAAACCAGATCACCATCAACTTAACCATCAAGCTGAGATTCTCCTTCCAGTAGGCCTGTGCATCTGCTTCGGATTTAAAAGCCATAATGCAATTCCTCAATAGTTGTTTTTATGATTACATCGTCATTCTCAACAAACCAACGCCCGGGGACTATTGGACGTTGGTCTAGAAGCGGGAACTAAACATAGATGTTAGCCCCGCCGCTTTACGGTTATAAAACCTGAAATTACAGAGCGTATTTCCAGGACATTTGCAGGTAGCTCGCATCACCATTCGTTGGAGTACCAGCACCGCTGCTGTAAGCAGCAGTTGTACCATCGCTGGTGTACTCATCATCGATGTCGTACTGACCATACTCAACACCAACAGTCAGGCCCGGGCTCAACTGACGAATCAGGTTAACACCCCAGTGACTACGCTCCTGCTCAAGAAGCTCAGATTCAGCTGCACCGTAGTAAACGGTTGAACGCCAATCGTTGTTCCAGAAGTGACGGTAAGCAATGCTATACGCGGTCGTTTCTTCCAGCTCAATATCACCATCTTCAGGGTCGGTTTCGATATCCTGGAACATGCCTGCGCCAACATAACGACCGGACTCGCCGACGTTAACCTGGAAACGCAGATCATCACGCTCGCCGACGTTAATACGACCACCTACGTTAAAGGCCAGTGCGGTTTCATTTTCTTCGCCCTGGTCAACCTTGCGAACCAGCGCACCCACCTGCACCTCACCCCAGTCACCATTGAACTTGTAAGTTGCGGTCAGATCCGGAGTATCCTCGTCAAGATCCGCTCCGTTGTTACCACCACCGTTAGCACTGGAATCAAAGTCGCCATCGCCCCATGTTTCCGGATTCTCCAAGGAGATTGCAAAGTTACCATTGGTATAACGAATCTGAGGCTGGCGCACAAATACTTCAGCTACAATTGGGCCACCAAAATCCAGCGCCTCAGGAAACGCTTTCAGCTGCGAAAAGTTAGTCCAGTACTGACCAACCATCCAGTTTCCAGTTTTGATGAAAGCGTGACGGAGACGAGGATTAGCCGAGTTAGTAGCCACCTCATTGCCATCACCACCGTAGAAATCAATTTCTACGTAACCAGTTACATCGCCTTTCTGATACTTCATGTTCAGGCGAGATTCTTTAGCATTGAATTTGGTGTGTTTAGTATCATCAGTACCACCGGCATCATTTCCGCGCCAGTAATCCTGATAATTGATATCACCATCAACATTACGATAATCAGCTTTCAGATAACCACCAAAAGTCAGTGAGCCACCATTCTTAACTTTAACAGTGGGCGCAGCAGCAGATGCCGGCGCAGCCTTAGCTGTAGCAGCCATCTGTGTTTTCAGGGCTTTCAGTTCACGCTCCAGCATTTCCATGCGCTTCATCATTGCGTCGTCTGCCGCAACGGCAGGCAGCGCAACTGAACCGAGCATGCAAGCAGCTACAGCAGCGACCAAAGGTTTTTTCATTATTTGAGTTTTCATATTATTCCCCAGCTCTCCAATTTATTTCGTTATTCCGAGTAAGGTTGTGGTGTAAGAAAAACACGCCCTACCATTAATACTCAGCACCGGCAAACCGAGGTATTAGCCCTTGGTCTAATTACGACCAAGGTCTAAGGAACTTTTCCCTTTTTGACTGAATTAAGAGTGGTGATAGCCATCGATAGACCATTGTCTAATGGCACCCCCTGCAAGCTTGATCAAAAATTCCAGCCACAATACCTATACGAATAAGAAACCTTTCTCGCTAGAGAGTCGTTGTTATGCCCGACCCAGCCGTCTACCCGGCGAGCGATACCATGCAGCAGTCCGCGCTGGTCTCACAAGCGCAGTACCGAGCGATGTATCAACAGTCTATTTCTGATCCTGATGCGTTTTGGGCAGCTCAGGCACAGCGCATCGTCTGGAAAAAACCATTCACAAAAGTAAAAAACACATCGTTTGATAAAGACGATTTGCACATCAAATGGTTTGAGGACGGCACTCTCAATGTCACTGAAAGTTGTCTCGATCGCCACGCCGTTTTGCGCGGCAACGACAATGCCATCATCTGGGAACCTGAGGACGAAGCTCAGGAAACGAGATACATCACCTACAGCGAACTCTCCGGAGAAGTAAACCGACTGGCAAATGGCTTACTGAGCCTTGGCATCAAACGTGGTGACGTAGTCACTATATACATGCCTATGATTCCCGAGACCGTAATCACCATGCTCGCCTGTGCCCGCATTGGTGCCATTCACTCAGTGGTTTTTGGTGGTTTCTCCCCGGATGCGTTAGCTGGCCGCATCAACGATGCACAATCCACTGTAGTCATTACGGCCACATCCGCGGTCAGATCCGGAAAGACCATCCCTCTTAAGGAGAACATCGACAAGGCCATTGGCCAGAGTGACAACCCGGCGCATGTCAACTATGTGGTGGTATTGGACCTGGATAAAAACAGTGCCCACGCGCGCGATATCGATTATCACGAGCTGACCTGGGCGGAGAGTGACGAATGTGAAGCTGCGGAAATGAGCGCCGAAGATCCACTATTTATTCTCTACACTTCCGGATCCACTGGAAAACCCAAAGGCGTGGTCCATACCAGCGGCGGTTATCTGGTGTATGCATCACTTACTCACGAGATCGTTTTTAACTACCGTCCCGGCGATATCTACTGGTGTGCAGCAGATGTTGGGTGGATTACCGGGCATTCTTATATCGTCTATGGGCCATTATGCAATGGCGCAACCCTGGTCATGTACGAAGGTCTTCCCAGTTACCCGGATGTGGGTCGCGTAGGTCGCATCATCGATAAGCATCAGGTCAACAGCCTGTATATGGCTCCCACCATGATTCGCGCTCTCATGGCAGACGGAGACAAAGCTGTAGAGCATTGCAATCTGAACAGTTTGCAGCTGCTGGGCTCTGTCGGCGAGCCAATCAATCCGGAGGCCTGGCGCTGGTACCACCGCACTTACGGCCGCAGCCAATGTCCAGTGGTAGACACGTGGTGGCAAACAGAAACCGGAGGCATGATGATCACGCCGCTGCCAGGCGCCACCTCCCTGAAACCCGGTTCAGCCAATCGTCCATTCTTCGGAGTACAGCCGGCTCTGGTAGATGAACAAGGCAACGAACTGCAGGGAGCTGCCAGCGGCAATTTAATTATTAAAGACAGCTGGCCAGGCCAAATGCGCACGGTCTTTGGCGACCACCAGCGATTTATCGACACCTACTTTTCCACATTCCCAGGCAGCTACTTTACCGGTGACGGAGCCCGACGCGACGAAGACGGGGATTACTGGATCACCGGGCGCGTTGACGATGTACTGAATATCTCCGGACACCGGCTGGGCACTGCGGAAATCGAAAGCGCTCTGGTTGCCCACGAAGTCGTGGCAGAAGCTGCGGTTATCGGCTACCCGCACCCAATCAAAGGCCAGGGCATTTATGTTTATGTAACGCTCAATCGGGACACTCTTGCGACAGAAAAGATTAAAAAAGAACTTATCGACTGGGTGAGACAAGAAATCGGCCCCATCGCCACTCCGGATGCTATCCAGTGGGCGCCGGGGCTGCCAAAAACCCGCTCGGGGAAAATCATGCGCCGCATTCTAAGAAAAATAGCCGCAGATGAATTTGACGAACTCGGAGATACATCCACCCTCGCAGACCCCGCTGTGGTGGAAGATCTCATCAAAGAGCACTTAGCCCCAGGAACCAGTAACTCCTGACGGCGACAGTTGAAATCCCCCCTTGGGATTGACCCTTGGGAGCGGGTTGGCACTGCCAACCCGCTCCCCTTTTTAACCAGATAATAAAGCCCAACTTGATTTGCAGCGTTAATAGGCTGTAATGTTTAAAGAGGGCTAACAGACACTAATAATAATTATTTGACCGGAGCGCAGCATGGTCGCAAACCCCACCATTGTTATCGCCGATGACCACCCGTTGTTTCGGGTCGCCCTGAAGGGCACATTGGAAAATCAATTCGACCAACCGAATTTGGTGGAAGCCGAGGATTTTGCCTCTCTGCAAGAAAAACTCGAAAGCACCCGCGATATCAACCTGATTCTACTCGACCTACACATGCCAGGCGCCGAGGGTTTTAGTGCTCTGGTATTTCTCATCGCCCAATACCCGCACATTCCAGTGATGATTGTCTCAGCCCACGAAGAACCGGAGATTATGCGTCGCGCTGTCGACCATGGGGCCAGCGGCTTCCTTCCCAAGAGTGCGCCACTTGAAGATATGGCAGAGGCGCTCACCACGGTTCTAAACGGTGAACTTTGGCTTCCTGAAGGCACTCCGGATACGGTAGCCACCGAAGAAGAACTCAATGTCGCTGACGCCCTGGCCAATCTTACGCCCCAGCAGTTTCGCGTGGCCACCATGGTCAGCCAGGGATTGCTCAATAAGCAGATTGCCTATGAGTTAAATGTCACCGAGGCGACTATCAAAGCGCATATGACGGAGATCTTTCGCAAGCTTGGTGTGCACTCACGCACTCAGGCAGCGGTAGCATTGAGTCAGATGGCAGTTAATCCCAGCGTCAGTTTAGAAGAGTTCCGCAAAAACCAGGCAGGCTGATACTACGCCCTCCGAGCGGATAGTTTTTTAATTACTACTTTGGGTGTTTTAAAGTTGGGTTTGCCCCGGTCCAGGCTGCCCACAACCCTTCAATCGCCC
>JALUYN010000378.1 GCA_027012915.1 Cellvibrionaceae bacterium | reverse complement strand
CGCAGCCGGGCGCAATCATGCCGCCCAATTCACCTGGGATGTCGCAGCGGACCGATTACTCGAGATTTTGATGGATTGCCAAGAAGATCCAAATCAATCAAGTTAATCCACCATAGTTGCGGCTCAAATTTCGGAAGCCTGAAGCCAGCCAGCAAACCTTTTTCTTCTGTTAACTAGCCGCGGTCTTAGAAGAAGATTTTGTCGCATCGCAGCGAATTTAGCATCACTATGAACTCTTCGTTGTTCATCCGCGCTCCACTTTCGAATGGGAAACAACTCAGCGTTCGGGGATGCGGGGAACAATGCGTTATACTCTTTGGCTATGAATTTCCACTTTGGAACGTCTCCCAACCATGGCTTGCCCCCTCCTACGAAGTGACAAACAATGGGGCGCTTAATCTGCCCATGGTTCCAAGGAAGGAAGGCAGATTGATAATTCCAGATAGGCGATAGCGTAACGCGACGATGAGAACACACCGCATTCATAGCACTTTGGTCATGATATAAGCAAACTTCTAACTTGCGGCGCAAAAACTCCAAAGCCTCATGCGAAACCTCTGCCCAAGTATCAAAGCTAGTTTTGAATATGCCAGCATTGAAATAGCCGTTTGACGCATCGACCCCAATTCCGTCAAAATAGGCGCGCACTGCATTGCCGTGCCGCCCAACCTCTTTCGCATACATAGATGACTGATCTTCCACCGCAGCGAGTTTTCCGACTGGAACCAGATAGCTAAGCAGTTCACCAGGGTCAGCTGCGAAGAAAGTATCGCCATCAATATAGAGTAGTTGAGCCTCACTTGCACCAAATGCTTCGCAAAGCAAAAACCTACTTAAAGATGCAACTGGAACATGTGTTTTGTTGAAACGTTCATTCGAAAACTGCTGGAGAGCTCCATTTTCGACGAACTCAATTTCAACTCCATGCTCTGAGAGCATCTCTCTCGCAAGATTTTTCTGCTCAACAGAATAACCAACTCCGAGGTAACATATCTTAACGTGCTTGCCGCTTTCCCAGCTTCGCAAAGATGCTATGGAGGCTACAGACGGCAACAAGAAACCTGGGTCGCTTGAGTAGCATACTTTTGTCTCAATATTATCCATTTTTTTTGTCACTCATCGCTTGGGGGCTAAGCCGCCAGTCCTAACGTTCCGCGACGCCCTGAGGAACTATGGTCAAACACCCTTCTGCCCCCCTTAAGCTTCGTGGCAAGCTGTTCTATTTCGAGAAATCTAAGTCAGATCAAGCAATTCTTACGCTAGCAATAGCTCGCTATGTTAGAATTTTTCACCACGATTGGCCTGAAATTTGCTCCTTCCATTTTTCAGGATGTGGAGCGAACAAATGCAGTATCGATCATTCGCAGACATGAATCAAACAATCTTGAGACACCGAAATCTGCTACCCGGTACCATAGACCTCGTGGTCGGAATTCCTCGAAGCGGCCTTGTCGCAGCGAACTTTTTGTCACTCGCCATCAATTCACCTTTAACGGATTTAGCTGGCTTGATCGAGGGGCGCATATTCGAGGCAGGCTCAACGAAACGAACGCCCAATTTTGAGCAAGCCAATGCAAAGGATCGAGTTGTCGTTGTCATCGATGACACCATCGGCTCAGGGCGCGCGTTCCAAGCCGCCAGACGTAGAATCCAAGAAGCGAAAATTCCGGGCAAATTCATTTATTGCGCCATTTATGGCGAGTTCTCTAGGTATGAAGGTGTTGATCACATTTTTGAGGTGATCGGTTCGCCGGCTTTGTGCGAATGGAATGTCATGCACGATCGCTCCATTCTAAAGAGCGCATTGGTAGACTTCGACACTGTACTTTGCCAAGAAACGCACACTAACTGCGCGCTGGGCAATGCACATTCGATACGGTCACTAGATCAGTCAAAACCAAATCATACACCAACAAGATCGATTGGGACTGTAGTTACCTCAAGGCCTTCAGCGCAAAAAAAGTGCGTTGAGCGTTGGTTGAAAGAGCATGGGATTGAATACAACCGCCTTGTGCTCTGTCCTAGCCAAGATTTAAATCTGCCTGCTCACGTTCACAAAAGTAAAACG
>JALUYN010000377.1 GCA_027012915.1 Cellvibrionaceae bacterium | reverse complement strand
CTCAACAACGCCTCAGCGGGACTGACCCTACAAACCGACGACGATTCCCAGCGCCTGTTTTAGTCAGCGCTAATGGCACATTCGAGCATTAAGCTCGAGGCAGCGCCTCGCTAGAATGACCGAGCGGTTCTGACGTCCTAGACGTCATTCCGCTCAAGCGGGAATCTCCATCTACCGTATCGGCCAAAGACTCCCGCCTGCGCGGGTGTGACGGATAGTTTTCGAGTCCCATCTCAGTTCTTTTTTGTTCCAGGAATCCCGGATTCATGAGCACCATTGATATCTATGTCGGCGCCAACGCCCGCAAGTACATCGAACAACACGGCCTTCAGCCCGAACACATCCACACCGTATTTGGCGCCTCTGGTGCGGCCAAGTGGCTGGCGATTTATGGCCTGGATCAGGTGATTCTCAATCAATGGTTGCCCCAAGCGGAACAGCCTGTGAAGGTATTTGGCACCTCCGTTGGCGCGTTCAAATTTGCTTCGGCCTGCCACGCCGACGGCGCTCAGGGTATGCACGATCTGGCACAGGGCTATATTCACCAGAGCTATCCCAATGGCAATATCGGCCCGGATGCCATTGAACGAGAGTTTAAGGTCATCACCGACACCATTATCAATCCCCGGAAAATTCAGGAGATTCTCGCGCATTCCAAATATCGCTTTGCCTGTGGCGTGGTGCGCTGTCACGGTGGTTTGGCACAGGAAAGCCAGTGGCGACAGAAGCTCGCGTCAGTTGGGGCAGCACTCAAAAACATCAAAGGCCGCTCCGGCCTGATCAACACTCTCGACCGCGTGGTGTTTTGCGATCCCAGAGCAGAGTTTCCCATCAAGGGCCTGGACGGCTATCGCACCCAGTCGGTGGAGCTGAACAGCGACAATTTTTACGACGCTATCAGCGCTTCCGGTGCGATTCCTGTATATATGCACGGCATTCGCGATATTGCCGGCGCTGGCACTGGCATGTATCGCGACGGTGGCATGCTCGATTATCATCCGGTACCCGGTAATGTCTGGGACAAGGAAGAGCTGATTCTCTACCCGCACTTTTATCCCCACTGCAAAGAAGGCTGGTTCGACAAACTGCACGCCAAGCGCAAGGCCTCGGCCGAACTGATGCGCAATGTCATCATGATTTCGCCCTCACAGAAGTTTCTCGACAGCACCGAGCTGGGACGCATCCCCGATCGCAAGGACTTTATAACCTACGCCAACAATGACGCCGAGCGCATCCGCCTGTGGCAGCAAGTGGTAGAGCGCACCCAGGAGATGGGAGAGGAGTTCCTGGCTCTCACGCAATCACAGGATTGGCACAGGATTCTCAAAGATATCTGACTTATCGAGGCGCCACTTCTTCGGCAAATCGCGCCAGCTCCGACAGGGGCCGAGCCCCATAGTCACGGTAGAGCATGTCCAACTCTCAGCTCGCCTGCATGCGCTTCAACGCCAGGTTGAGCCGCGGCAGCAGGGCTGCTCGCTGACGACGCACGCCAATTCTAAGCGCATAAAGGAATAGGGATACCAGCCGCCAACCACAACGCGACCATTTTAAAACCGAGTTCTCGCAATACCACCTTAAGTCCTGTGCTAAGTGCTGCGTTTAATCCCATGCCCATGAATGACGTAACTTGGAAGTTACCTCTCAGTATATGCATCAACCGATATTTTCGCGCCACTGAATCGGCGGCAATAAATCAAAAAATTGATCATTTTTTACCCTTGTGGCCTTTACCCCGCCCGACGCCTGAGAGAGAATGGCGCCCTTTTTCGGGGGTACCAGCCAACGCGGCCCACCCCCACCCAGATTTATCTGCCAAGGAGCTCCCAACCCATGTCATCTCGCGCTGAACTCGCCAATGCCATCCGTGCCCTGAGTATGGATGCCGTACAAAAAGCCAACAGTGGCCACCCCGGTGCACCCATGGGTATGGCGGACATCGCCGAAGTACTGTGGAACGACTACATGAAGCACAATCCGCAAAACCCGGATTGGGCCGATCGCGACCGCTTTATTCTGTCCAACGGTCACGGCTCCATGCTGATCTACTCCCTGCTTCACCTGACCGG
>JALUYN010000376.1 GCA_027012915.1 Cellvibrionaceae bacterium | reverse complement strand
TCAGCGGCAACCGACGCCCCACTCTGACGACCCCCACTCTGCCGATCCTTCAACCACGCATCGATGTCGCTGGCATGACCCACGTCCGGCGGCCAGACCAGCTCTTTTTCATCCCCCAAACTGCGCAGCAGTGTGTCATCCATCTGGTGAAAGGCTGCCAGCTCCGCCAAGAGATCCACATCTGGCAAACTGCTTCGGCGATCCACGACCCTGTGGCGAATCAATCCCACAATAACCCACAGCGGGAGGATCACAAAGATCGCAACTGTCAGCGATGATAATGTCTCGATCAGTCTCCAGACCCTTTCGGCGTCAAATTCGGAGACAAGTCGCCATAGTTCATGTTCTGATGCAGGAGAGTCCCCCATCAACATTTTTAGCATTGGTGAAAACATCCACAGCCAAATCCCCCATAGCATCAGGGTAAACAATACTTCCAGTGTGGTTTGCCAGATTCCTTGCTTTGGCTGTTTGTTCGGGCTTTCAACCATCTGAAATCCCCCGGTCGGGGCTTTTCCAGACACCTTGCCCTTTCGCACCTTTTTTGCGCAGCATTACCTTGGCAAAGCCAATTACCACGGTCGATGCATTGATTAGCCAGTAGGCGATTGGATACCAAATTACCCAAAAGAAATAACGCAGCATTCGTCTTTCGTAGGCATCATCCAATATAAGACTGGTCAAAAACATCACAATACAGACCAAGGTGAGCGTTGCACCTACCCACATTGGATTCGATCCGCGTCCGAACTCCACGCCCAAAAAGAAGTCTGCACCGAGTTGCAGTGCGCGAAGCGCAACAATAAGCCACAGGCAGTATGCCCAAACAATGCTTGTTGCAGATTCAAGATACACCGGATAAAGCCGCCGTTGCTTCCAATCCTTCCAGATGTCAGCGTTTTTCTTGAGCACTTCGACCCCGCCGAGCGACCAGCGCAAACGTTGATGCCACAATTCTGAGAGCGATTCAGGCACCAGCATCCAGATAATGGCGTGCGGCTCATAACGAATCTCCCAGAAGCGGCGCTGTAGTCGCCATGAAATATCGATGTCATCGGTGGCCATGTGCGTATCCCACATGCCGACATCCACCAGCGCCTGCTTTCTAAAGGCGGCAATGACACCGGATACTGTCATCACCTTACCCAGTGGCGCGCGTTGAGCTCGCTTGATCAGCCCTATAATTGTAGCAAACTCAACCGTCTGGATCTTGGCCAACAGTGTGGTGCGATTGAGTACACGCGGATTGCCGGTCACCGCGCCCACCCGTGGCGACTGCTGAAAGTTGTAGGCCATCCAGCGCAGTGCATCCGGCTCCAGCTGCGCATCGGCATCGATGGTGAGGATATAGTCGCCGCGACTCACCGCACAGGCCGCATTGAGTGCGGCCGCCTTGCCGCCGTTGTGCGCCATATAGACTGCCCGCAACCTCTCATGTTGCCCGCACAATCGATGCAGCAGCTCCGTTGTGCCATCCGTGCTGCCGTCGTCCGCCACAATAATCTCATAATCAGGGTAGTTCAGCGCCAGCAGCCGCTCCACCGTCGCCTCGATCTGCCCCACCTCATTATGCGCGGGTACGAGAATGGAGAAGCGTTCATAATGATCAAGCGTGGGTGGAACATGCTGTTGTCCTCGTTCGCGTCGCCAATAAAAAAGCCAGCCGCCCAAAATCCACACGATGCTCATCGATAACGGGTAGATAAACACAAAATCGGAGATGACAGTGATCACTTTGTACATCAAAGCTATTCTCCCTTCATAAGTTCATTCATCGACATCTCCATTTTGACCGTCGAGAGCTTCGGTTGATCGGCAAACACGCTGTCCGGATAGTAGGCCAGATGCACACCGCCGGCAGCGAGGATGGCTCGCATCTGGCGGCGCAGCTGGGCTGAATCGATCCAGCGATTGGTGGACCAGTCAAACGCTTGCAGCTTGAACACTGTCCGCGCCAGCGCACCGGGGTGGGCGCGCACCAAGCGCACCAGATGCTTCAACCACGCCAAGGGTTCTGTCTGCTGCTCCATCTCCGGATAGGCCATCACCACAATGTGATCATAGTGCGCC
>JALUYN010000375.1 GCA_027012915.1 Cellvibrionaceae bacterium | reverse complement strand
CCGTTTCTCGTATGATTCATTTAACAGGCGGGCATAATACCAGTATCTATTGCAGTTTTGGATTTAAGTGTATAGAATTTGCGCCCCTTGGAAGTTGGGGATAAGCCCGTTAGGCTCCCCCTGCGAATTAACAAAGAGTTGTTTAAAAACAGGTAAAAAGATGCCTTCAGTTAAGTTGAAAGAAAACGAGCCATTCGACGTAGCCCTGCGTCGTTTCAAGCGTTCCTGCGAAAAAGCCGGCATTCTGGCCGAAGTTCGTCGTCGCGAGCACTACGAAAAGCCAACTACCGTTCGCAAGCGTGCTGCAGCCGCAGCTGTTAAGCGTCACGCGAAAAAAGTTTCCCGCGAATCTCGCAAGTTTCAGCGCCTTTACTAAGTCGCCGACTGAAACAATTCGGTTAATTCGCGAACACCGCCTGGCTCCGCCTCGCGGTGTTTTTGCGTTTATACGGCAGCCAAACTCCGCCTACTGATTTTTGGCCCAACATCTCTCGCCCAAAAGGAGCCTCACGATGTCCACCTTAAAAGACAACATCAAAGACGCCATGAAAGCAGCCATGCGTGCCAAAGAAAAAGAGCGCCTCGGCACCATTCGCATGATTCAGGCTGAAATTAAACGCATTGAAGTGGACGAACGCATCGATGTCGACGACCAGAGAATCCTGGCGATCCTGGACAAGATGTGTAAACAGCGCCGCGATTCCATCAGCCAATTCGAAGAAGCCGGACGAGATGAACTGGCAGCCATTGAGCAAGCTGAAATGGCCGTAATTCAGGAATTTCTTCCAGCCGCTCTCAGCGAAGCGGAAATCAACGAACTGATCGAACAGGCTGTCGTAAGTAGCGGCGCCGAAAGCCCCCGGGATATGGGTAAAGTTATGGGCATTCTCAAGCCCCAACTGCAAGGCCGAGCCGATATGGGCTCCGTCAGTCAGCTGATCAAGGCTCGCCTGAGTAGCTGACATTCCCTAAAGAATCGGAGCCAGGATACGCGCCGCATTTTCCTGCAAGCGGCGCCAGGCTGGCCGCTGAATCCATTGACTGAGAATGACGCGATCTGAGCGGTCGATATAGCCCTGCTGGGTTTGCCGCAGTCTCTGGGCAAAAGCCATGTCAGCGATTGTGAGACCATTCTCATAGTTCAACTCAAAACTGCGGCGATCGAAATTGGCCGTCTCGAGAGACCCCCAACGGCCGTCCATGGTCATGGTCTTGGAGTGCAGTAGACCCTCGCGGTATTCGTAGATCTCGACCCCCGCCTCCAGCAAATCCCGATAAAAGCTACGGCTCGCCGCCGCAACCAGTCGCGAATCATTGCGCTTGGGCACAATCAACACGGCACGCACTCCCGCACGAGACAGAGCGCAGTATGCGGTCACTGTCGACTCATCCGGCACGAAATAAGGTGTGGTAATAATCAATTCACGCTCGGCGCTGAAAATTCCGGCAATCATCATCTGACGAATGACGTTGAAATCCTGAGTTGGCCCAGATGCATACAACTGCATAGGACAGCCACCCTTCTCAATCGACGGCATGGGTGTCACCAACGCAGATATCGCCTCTCGAGTTTCCAACACCCAGTCTTCTGCAAACACACTTTGAAGGTCTTGCACCACCGGCCCCGTCAGACGCGCCATCACATCCACCCACGGACCGTACGCTCGCTTGGGCCGAAATTCCGCATCCGCCATATTCTGGCTACCCGTCCAGCCAATCTCGCCATCGATCACAACAATCTTCCGGTGATTGCGGTGGTCCAGGCGCAATGACGCCTTACCGATCGAAAAGGCAGCCACCACCTCAACATCTGCAAGCCGCATCTGCGAGCACAAACGCGACATCAGAAACTCCCTGGAACCCAGCGCATCCACCAATACGCGACAGCGCACACCTCTTGCCGCTGCTGCCATTAACGTCCGCGCCACGGCCATCCCAGCCCTGTCATCGAGCTAGGGCCTGTTAACACTAATTCTGATACTTCTGCTGGAGACTATTTTCGCTCCCAGTCAGGCGGTATGAGCGCCATTTAGTTGTTCTAAATAAGCGAATTCCAACGCAGCTGGGGGCGAAAATAGG
>JALUYN010000374.1 GCA_027012915.1 Cellvibrionaceae bacterium | reverse complement strand
ATCTGGAACAGGGCCGGCGTATTCCGGGCGATCTCGACCCAGACCGTAGCAACCTGGCTGAAGAACTTCGTGTTATTCATTTTGGCGATCGCCAACAGTATTGCGATCACAACGCCCAGAAGCATCGCCAGAACGGATACGTGCAGGGTAACGAAGGCACCGTTCAGCAGCTGGGGCATGTTCTGGAACACAACGTTCCAGTGAAATTCGTAGTCCATACCTTGGCCATTTTATGAATGGTAGGAAACTCGACCACGGCCCTTTAACCAGGGCTGTGATCAGAATTTTGGGTCAGGACACCGTTAGGTGAGAGCCCGACCCGGGAACCAATGCAATGACGGCCGCCTGTTTGGCGGCCGTCGGTTCGGCGCTTACTTGTTGTCCCGGAGGGACTTGATCAGATCGGCCGGCGCATCGGTACCGAAGTGCTTGTTGTAAGCTTCGTTCATGTTGCCGTCGCGAATCTGGCGTACCAGGAACAGGTTCAGGTAGTTGATCCAGGCAACCTCATCCCGCTTGGCGATGATGCCCACAACGTCGTCGTAGTTGGGAACGTAAGGGCCCGCTTCAAAGTCTGCGAACTCTTCGCTACGCAGTTTGGTCGCAATGTTGGTGTTGGTAGAGATGATTGCGTCGACCTTGCCCTGGTAAAGACCCAGGTAGGCATCGTTCTCGGATTTGAAGGAGGTGTAGTTGTCCTTGCCCCAGCCCTGCTGCTCGGCATACGCGAGGTATTCGGTTTCGTAGGTGGTGCCGAGTGCCGCACCGACTTTCAGATCCTTCAGGTCGTCGAAGGATTCAATGTTCTTGTCCTCGTTGGCGATAACCTGGAATTTGAAGACGAAGTACGGGTAGGTGAAGCCAACGGTCTTGGCGCGCTCCAGTGTATCGGAGGTAGAACCGATAACCACATCAGTCTTGCCGGACACCAGGGAGGGAATCCGCTCGCCCCAGGTCAGGTTGAGAACATTGACGTCTACGCCGAGCGCCTCGCCCAGGTCGTTACAGTAATCGACGTCGAAGCCTGCAGGCTCGTTGTTCTCGTCAAAATATCCCATTGGTGGGAAATCCAGAACCACGCCACAGTTCAAAGTGCCACGTTGAATCACGGTGTCCAGCTGATCGGCTGTCGCGCTTACGGAGGTTACCGCAGCACAAGCGAATACAAGCGGTGCTAGTTTGCGAATCATAGTTATTCTCTCTTTTTCTTTCGTGGGCGAAAAGTGTGTGTCCGTTATGCCTACACAATAGGAGTTATGTGCAAAAAGCATACGTAAAAATACTACCGTAGATTATTTAGTGAAAATTTTTGAAATTTGCCATTTGGTAGGCAATTTTCCTTAATTTCCTCAATATAACCGGATTTTTTGAGCCTGCAACTCGTGATAGCGGCCAAAAAACGAACAAACAGTCATTTTTCATATTCTTAGGTCTATGATTTAACTGATGTTTACACCTCCTTAATCAAAAAGACGAATTTATTACGATAGCAGGCCATTTTAACGGTCTCTGAGCAACACCGCGGGGTTTAACCGCATTGCCCTGAGCGTGGGCAGGAGTCCACCCAGCAGCGCCAGCGAACTGACACCTCCGGCAACCAGTGTCCCAATCCACCATAAATCGCCTGCCGGCAGCTTCAAGGCCAGGTCAGCTACAGGTAAAGCAATTAGCGCACCAAGCGCTGTCGCGAAAACCGTTGCCAGAAAGGTCAGCAAACCGGTTTCCAGCAGCATGGATTGGCGGATCGCTCCGTGACGGGCGCCAAGGCAGTGCAACAGGTTGGCCTCGTAAAGCTGCCGCCTGCGGCTGACACTGACCACGCTGGAAAGCACAAGCAGGCTGGCGAGAAGACTGACCGATGCCACAGCCGCCAGGCCCGCGGCTGCCTTGTTCAGCAGATCGCCTGCGGTTTCCAGCCAGTCAGCGGTGCGCAGCGTGATTACATTGGGGATGGTCTGTGCCAGCCATTGCTGGGATTCCCTGGCCGCCTCATCGCTTTGGTAGACCGCACCAACGTAAAGGCTGATCAAGTCGTCCAGTGCGCCTTGCTGCAATATGCCCTCGAACCAGAATCGGGTCT
>JALUYN010000373.1 GCA_027012915.1 Cellvibrionaceae bacterium | reverse complement strand
CACCTCAATCACAGATACAGGAAGGGAAGCACCCTCTTCAGTAAAAATGCGTGTCATGCCGCTTTTGCGACCGACAATACCTATAGTCATCTTAACTAACCTCTCAGTGTACGGGGCTTTTACCCGCTATGGCCGCCCATTTCAGAGCGTTACACAAACCCGAGAAACTCTCGGGTATCGGCACAAATTGTATTTAAACTTGAAATGTTTCTTACTAATTCAACCTTTCAAATCAAACCTGGATTAACCCAGACTGATTTGAACCTCAACACCAGCAGCCAGATCCAGCTTCATCAGTGCATCAACAGTCTTCTCAGTTGGCTCCACGATATCAAGCAAACGCTTATGAGTGCGGATTTCATACTGATCGCGCGCATCTTTATTGACGTGCGGTGAAATCAGTACGGTGAAACGTTCCTTACGAGTCGGCAGCGGAATCGGGCCACGTACCTGGGCGCCAGTACGCTTAGCGGTCTCAACGATCTCCTGAGTAGAAGTATCGATTAATTTGTGATCGAAAGCCTTAAGGCGAATCCTAATACGTTGATTCTGCATCGGAACCAAACTCCAAAAAATCTCTAAAGAACCAAGCCCACTTTTAGTGGACCCACACTTTCCTAACCGGGGGTTCCCGGAAAGGAGCGCGAATTCTATAGAGGTCAACCCGGAGAGTCAACCCCAAACCAAAGCAAAAGCACAACCGATCATTTAAACCCTAAAAACAGCCCCAAAAATAAGAATTAGATATATAAAGAAGAACGAATACCCGTCGACCACTGTAAAACCACATATATCTGTTATTTTTTGTGCAAAAAATCTGTATACTGCGGCCCGTTTTTCCACCCTTGATCTTTTGTTTATCGAGAATAAACCCATGACCGACTTATCTAAGTACAGAAATATCGGTATCTTCGCTCACGTTGATGCCGGCAAAACCACTACAACTGAGCGTATTCTGAAGCTCACCGGTAAAATCCATAAAACCGGTGAAGTACACGACGGTGAATCCACCACCGACTTCATGGAACAGGAAGCCGAGCGCGGCATCACCATTCAGTCAGCAGCTACTACCTGCTTCTGGAACGACCACCGCATGAACATCATCGACACCCCAGGGCACGTTGACTTCACCGTTGAAGTATACCGCTCCCTGAAGGTTCTCGATGGCGGCATTGGCGTATTCTGCGGTTCCGGTGGCGTTGAGCCCCAGTCCGAGACCAACTGGCGCTACGCTACTGAGTCTGAAGTAGCTCGTCTGATTTTCGTTAACAAGCTTGACCGTATGGGTGCTGACTTCTACCGTGTTGTTGACCAGGTTAAGAAAGTACTGGGTGCTAACCCACTGGTGATGACCCTGCCGATCGGCATCGAAGATGACTTCACCGGCGTTGTAGATGTACTGAGTCAGAAAGCTTACATCTGGGACGACTCCGGCCTGCCAGAGAACTACGAAGTAGCCGACATCCCAGCCGACATGGTTGACGACGCCGCGGCCTACCGCGAGGAGCTGATCGAAACCGCCGTTGAGATGGACGACGACCTGATGGAAGCCTACATGGAAGGCGAAGAGCCATCCATTGAACAGATCAAGGAGTGCATCCGCAAAGGTACTCGTGAACTGGCGTTCTTCCCAACTTACTGCGGCTCAGCCTTTAAAAACAAAGGTATCCAGCTGGTTCTGGACGCCGTTGTTGACTACCTGCCAAGCCCAACCGAAGTTGACGCACAGCCTCTGACCGACGAAGAAACCGGCGAGCCTACCGGCGAAGTTGCCACCGTTTCTGTAGACGAGCCTTTCCGCGCCCTGGCGTTTAAGATCATGGATGACCGCTTCGGTGCCTTGACCTTTATTCGCATCTACTCCGGCGTATTGAACAAGGGTGACACCATCCTCAACTCCTACACCGGCAAAACCGAACGTATCGGCCGCATGGTAGAGATGCACGCCGACGAGCGCACCGAGCTGAGCAGCGCGCAAGCTGGCGACATTCTTGCTGTAGTAGGTATGAAGAACGTTCAGACAGGCCACACCCTGTGTGATCCATCCAACCCTTGCACTCTGGAACCAATGATCTTCCCTGAGCCAGTAATCTCCATTGCTGTTTCTCCAAAAGACAAGGGCTCCACCGAGAAGATGGGCGTTGCTATCGGCAAGATGGTTGCAGAAGATCCTTCTTTCGTTGTTGAAACTGACGAAGATTCCGGTGAAACCATCCTCAAAGGCATGGGCGAGCTGCACCTGGATATTAAAGTAGACATCCTGAAGCGTACCTACGGCGTTGAACTGGAAGTGGGCCAACCTCAGGTTGCGTACCGCGAAACCATTACCGCACCTCTGGAAGACAGCTACACCCACAAGAAGCAGTCCGGCGGTTCAGGCCAGTTCGGTAAGATTGACTACCGCATCCGCCCTAACGAGCCAGGCGAAGGCTTCACCTTCGAGTCCACTGTTGTAGGTGGTAACGTACCTAAGGAATTCTTCCCAGCGATTGAGAAGGGCTTCAAAGGCATGATGGAAGAAGGCCCACTGGCAGGCTTCCCAATGCTGGACGTACACGTTGAGCTGTTCGACGGTGCCTACCACGCAGTTGACTCCTCTGCGGTAGCGTTTGAAATCGCCGCTAAAGGTGCTTACCGCCAGTCCATGCCTAAAGCTGGCCCTCAGCTGATCGAGCCAATCATGAAAGTTGACGTATTCAGCCCTGAAGATAACGTTGGTGACGTAATTGGCGACCTGAACCGTCGTCGCGGCATGATCAAAGACCAAGAGCCAGGCACCACTGGTGTTCGCATCAAGGCAGACGTACCTCTGTCCGAAATGTTTGGCTACATTGGCCACCTGCGTACCATTACCTCCGGTCGTGGCCAGTTCTCCATGGAGTTCAGCCACTACCTACCATGCCCGCAACAGGTTGCAGACAAGGTAATTGAGGAAGCCAAAGAGCGTAAAGCCAACAAATAATTGTTAGCTTAAAGCACTCAAAAGCCCCGCCAGCAAAAGCTCGCGGGGTTTTTTATGGGCTAGCGCCCAGCAAGATGGACCCAACACCTCACACCACCTTATTTCAGGCACAAAAAAAGGCCGCCGAAGCGACCTTTTCGTACTGATTACTATCAGATCACTCAATGATCTTAGCAACAACACCAGCACCTACGGTACGGCCACCTTCGCGGATAGCGAAACGCAGACCTTCGTCCATGGCGATTGGCGCAATCAGGGTAACTTCCATCTGGATGTTATCGCCTGGCATTACCATCTCAACACCTTCTGGCAGCTCACAAGCACCAGTTACGTCAGTAGTACGGAAGTAGAACTGCGGACGGTAACCTTTAAAGAATGGAGTGTGACGACCACCTTCATCCTTAGACAGTACGTAAACCTCACCTTCGAACTTGGTGTGAGGAGTGATAGAACCTGGAGCAGCCAGAACCTGACCACGCTCAACTTCGTCACGCTTGGTACCACGCAGCAGAACACCTACGTTCTCACCTGCACGACCTTCGTCCAGCAGCTTGCGGAACATCTCAACACCAGTACAAGTGGTCTTGGTGGTCTCTTTGATACCAACAATTTCGATTTCTTCACCAACTTTAACGATACCGCGCTCAACACGACCGGTTACAACAGTACCACGACCGGAGATGGAGAATACGTCTTCGATTGGCATAATGAATGCGCCGTCGATCGCACGCTCTGGCTCAGGAATGTACTCATCCAGAGTTTCAACCAGAGTCTTAACAGCGGTAGTACCCAGACCATTGTCGTCTTCGCCGTTCAGAGCCATCAGAGCAGAACCAGCGATAATAGGAGTATCGTCACCTGGGAACTCATAGGTATCCAGCAGCTCACGCAGCTCCATTTCAACCAGCTCCAGCATTTCAGCGTACTCTTCTGAGTCAACGCCACCGCAATCTTCAGCCAGCAGGTCTGCCTTGTTCAGGAATACAACGATGTAAGGTACGCCTACCTGACGAGACAGCAGGATGTGCTCACGAGTCTGAGGCATTGGGCCGTCAGTCGCACCACATACCAGAATAGCGCCGTCCATTTGAGCAGCGCCGGTAATCATGTTCTTAACGTAGTCGGCGTGACCTGGGCAGTCTACGTGTGCGTAGTGACGAGTCGGAGAGTCGTACTCCACGTGAGAGGTCGCAATGGTAATACCACGCTCACGCTCTTCTGGCGCATTGTCGATACCATCAAAAGCAACGGCGTCACCGCCCCATACTTCTGAACATACGCGAGTCAGAGCCGCGGTCAGAGTGGTTTTACCGTGGTCAACGTGACCAATGGTGCCCACATTGACGTGGGGTTTACTACGTTCAAATTGCTCTTTAGCCACTGTCTTAATCCTCTAAATATTTCAGTGTCAATAATCGATAGACTGGCGAACCTTACCCGCCAGAGCCGTTTTTGGCAATCACTTCATCAGCGATATTCTTGGGCGCTTCAGCATAGCGCTCAAACTCCATAGTAAAGGTGGCTCGCCCCTGTGTTGCGGAGCGCAAATCTGTCGCATAGCCAAACATTTCGGCCAGCGGAACCTCCGCATTAACCACCTTGCCAGACGGATTTTCATCCATCCCCTGGATCATGCCGCGACGGCGATTCAAATCACCCACAACATCACCCATATTCTCTTCAGGCGTAACCACCTCGACCTTCATCATAGGCTCGAGGAGCACAGCACCACCGTCAGCAGATAGCTTTTTGGTGGCCATAGAAGCTGCAATTTTGAAGGCCATTTCATTAGAATCTACATCGTGAAATGAACCGTCATAGAGAGTCGCCTTCAACCCCAACAGCGGGAACCCTGCCAGCACGCCATTTTGCATCTGCTCGGAAATCCCCTTTTCTACCGCAGGAATATACTCACGAGGCACAATGCCACCCACAATCTCATTCACAAACTCCAGGCCTTCTGCATTGGAGTCTTCCGCAGGCTCAAACTTGACCCATACGTGACCGTATTGTCCACGGCCGCCAGACTGACGCACGAACTTACCTTCAATCTCAGAGACCTTAGTAATGCGTTCGCGATAAGCCACCTGAGGCTTACCAATATTAGCTTCTACACTGAATTCACGACGCATGCGATCAACCAGGATATCAAGGTGAAGCTCACCCATACCGGAAATGATGGTCTGACCGGTTTCCTCATCAGTCTTCACTCGAAACGAAGGATCCTCTTGGGCCAACTTACCCAGAGCAACCCCCATCTTCTCTTGGTCAGCCTT
Source organism: Cellvibrionaceae bacterium (assembly GCA_027012915.1). The sequence continues at coordinate 6,742 of JALUYN010000373.1, read as the reverse complement.
GGTTTTCGGCTCAACAGCCACAGAGATCACCGGCTCAGGAAACTCCATACGCTCCAAAATAATCTTGGAACCCTCGTCACATAGGGTGTCGCCAGTGGTGGTATCCTTCAGACCAATTGCCGCAGCAATATCTCCAGCCAACACCTCTTTAATCTCTTCGCGAGAGTTAGAGTGCATTTGCACCATACGGCCAACGCGCTCTTTCTTACCCTTTACCGAGTTGTATACCGCGGTACCACTTTCCAACTTACCGGAATACACACGGAAGAAGGTTAAAGTGCCAACAAACGGGTCGGTAGCAATCTTAAAAGCCAGCGAGGCAAAGGGAGCATCATCGTCAGCGGCGCGTGTCGCAACTGTTTCACCATCCTCGAGAGTACCCTCAATCGCCTTAACCTCCTCCGGCGAAGGCAGATACTCAACGACGGCATCCAGCATGGCCTGAACACCCTTATTCTTAAAGGCAGAACCACCAATAACCGGCACAATCTCGTTAGCCAGAGTACGCTGTCGGATAGCAGACTTAATCTCTTCCTCGCTCAGCTCACCATCTTCGAGGTACTTCTCCATCAATTCTTCATTGGCCTCAGCAGCAGCCTCAACCAAATACTCACGCATTTCGTCGCACTTATCCTGCAGCTCGGCTGGAATATCGCCGTAATCGAACGTCATTCCCATATCACTCTCATTCCAGAGAATGGCCTTCATCTTGATCAGATCAACAACGCCCTTGAACTCGTCCTCAGCGCCAATGGTCATTTGCAACGGCACAGGATTGGCCTTAAGGCGCTCACGCAATTGATCCACGACCATATCGAAGTCAGCGCCCGCACGATCCATCTTGTTCACGAACACCATACGCGGCACTTCGTACTTGTTAGCCTGACGCCAAACCGTTTCAGTTTGAGGCTGAACACCAGAAGATCCACACAGAACAACTACCGCACCATCAAGGACACGCAGTGAACGCTCCACTTCAATGGTGAAATCAACGTGCCCTGGAGTATCGATGATGTTGATACGGTGCTTATCGAACTGCTGCTGCATTCCCGACCAGAAACAAGTAGTCGCAGCTGACGTAATCGTAATACCACGCTCCTGCTCCTGCTCCATCCAATCCATTGTGGCAGCGCCATCATGCACCTCACCAATTTTGTGAGACAGACCGGTGTAAAACAGCACGCGCTCGGTAGTCGTCGTCTTACCAGCGTCCACGTGGGCGCAAATGCCAATATTGCGGTAGCGGGAAATAGGGGTTGTACGTGCCACGGATAGAATCTCCGAAAAAAGTTAGTTGCCGGTTTTACCGTTTAGCAAATCGACGGAACGCTGCACTGAAACAGCCTTATCCATCGCCTTAATAAACGGCAAAAGGCAGCCCATAAATGGTGCTGCCTTTTGGAGTCAAACAAGGTGCTCAGACCACTCGAATTAGAAACGGTAGTGAGAGAACGCCTTGTTAGCCTCGGCCATACGGTGAACGTCTTCACGCTTCTTGACCGCTGCACCCTTACTCTGGGAAGCATCGATCAATTCACCGGCCAAACGTTGAGCCATGGATTTCTCACCGCGACCGCGGGAGTACTCCACCAACCAACGCATTGCCAGAGCCTGGCGACGTGCTGGACGCACTTCCACAGGTACCTGGTAAGTAGCACCACCAACACGGCGAGACTTAACTTCAACCAGCGGTGCAATTTTTTCCAGAGCCTCGTCGAATACTTCGAGTGGGTCCTGGGTGGTTTTCTCAGCAACAATATCCAGAGCACCGTAAACAATGCGCTCAGCAACGGATTTTTTACCGCTGATCATTACCATGTTCATAAACTTCGCCAAAGTAACGTTACCGAACTTAGGATCTGGTAACACTTCACGTTTGGCGACTACGCGTCTTCTTGGCATTTTAAATTCGCCTCTTCTTCAGGTTTGTTCTAAGACAACGCTCTCACAACTCTAATCGCTCATTTCTGAGCACTTACACCATGAGCGCGCTTAGCCTTACTCGGTTCAACCGAAAACGTATCGGTACTAATACTGACTCAGCTTACGCTGGTCGTCCTTACTTAGGACGCTTAGCACCATATTTGGAACGACCTTGCTTACGGTCGGCCACGCCAGAGGTATCGAGACTGCCACGCACGGTGTGATAACGAACACCAGGCAAGTCTTTAACACGACCGCCACGGATCAATACCACGCTGTGCTCCTGCAGGTTGTGTCCTTCACCACCAATATAAGAAGTCACCTCAAAACCACTGGTCAGGCGCACACGGCAAACCTTACGCAGAGCTGAGTTTGGCTTCTTAGGAGTAGTGGTATAAACGCGGGTGCAAACACCGCGACGCTGAGGACAGTTTTGCAGAGCAGGTACATCGCTCTTCTGAACCTTACGTTTTCTAGGCTTACGAACCAATTGGTTAATCGTTGCCATGAAAAATAACTCCAAAAATATCAATGCCTTACGAATAAGGCCAGTTAACAATAAACGGACACAAAGTCCTGCCCCAATATCAAGGGGTCGCGCATTGTACGGGTCGACAGCATACAGGTCAAGTCTGAAGCATTCGCAAACACAGCCATTGTGGTCAAAATCTGATAGGATTTCCCCATCAAGAAATCCAAACAACGGCCACTACTGAACCATATATGACCGCTAAGCACCTTCTATTTACACTCGCCCTGGCACTCACGCTCGCCATAAAAGCCACAGCATCGAGCGTAGACGAGCTCTGCCAGGCAGTCGGCGACACCCTAGGGAGCGTAAGCACTCGTCAATGCCTACAACAAAACTTCCAGTTCGGTGAAAGCTTATCGAGCAATAATCGTCCTCTGCTATTTAAAGAATATGGCCCCACTGAGACGCGAAAACCGCTGGGGCGAGTCATACTCATGGGAGGAATTCACGGGGATGAATACTCTTCCGTTTCTTTGATCTTCCGCTGGCTGGAAAAGCTCGACCAATATCACAGCGGGTTGTTTCATTGGCAGGTGGTGCCTCTATTAAACCCTGACGGCCTGCTGCAAAAGCCACGAGCGACTCGCCAGAACGGCAATGGCGTCGACCTTAATCGCAACTTCCCAACGTTTGACTGGAACAGTCTCGCCGAAAACTACTGGATCAAGCGCACCTACCGCAATCCCCGTAGGTACCCCGGCCCGATGGCCGCCAGCGAACCTGAGACCCAGTGGTTTATGCGGCGTATTAACGAGTTCAAGCCGGACGCTATAGTGGCGGTACACGCACCCCATCACCTGCTTGATTTTGATGGCCCGCAGACGCCGCCATCTAAGCTTGGCAAGCTAAAACTCAGACGGCTGGGTACCTACCCTGGCAGCCTTGGCAACTACGGCGGCAGCACCCTGAATATTCCGGTCGTTACTGTTGAGCTTGCCTCGGCAGGCATTATGCCCAGCAGCGCAGAAATCAGCAGCATGTGGATCGACCTTGTACGCTGGCTACGCAGCGAGGTTCCAAAACAACGATTAGCCGCGCTCGAGAGCACAGCTTCCGACAATCAAGAGTAGTAATTACTTTGCACCCGAAAAAGAAAGCCGTCACTACTATGCAACACAGAATCAAAACACTTCTCTGCGCAACCAGCATTGCACTTCTCAACCCTGCTGCGAGCGCCGGTGAAACGACTCAGCTTGCGATGCTGAACAAACCCACCCACACGGTGGATCAGCAACCAGCGAGCATTTGGGACCTTCCAGCTTCTGACCGCTATGTCATAGTTGCTGAATTAGAAAAAGGGATACTCAGGGTATTTGAAAAATCGCCAGGAACACAGCTTAGAGAGATCAAAAGCTACCCCATAACCATTGGCAAACAGGGCTTTGGGAAAACGGAGGAAGGAGATGAGCGCACCCCGGTAGGCGTCTATCGCATCACCAGCCAGCTCAGCGACCAACAACTCGACGATTTCTACGGACATACTGCGTACCCTCTGAATTACCCTAACGCCTGGGATCGGCTGAATCAGTACACCGGATCAGGCATCTGGGTTCACGGTGTAGAGGACGACAGTGTTAAACGTCCACTGAGAGACAGCGATGGCTGCATCGTACTGTCCAACGCCGACCTCGAAGATCTGGGACAATACCTCAATGTGGGCTACACCAAGGTGCTTGGCGTCGAGCAAATTCAATGGGTCAGCAACGCGCACATAAGCCGGGCCAGAGAGCAGCTCACAGAACGTATGCACCAGTGGAGCAAAGCCTGGGAGAGCCGTGATCCTGAACGGTACCTTGCGTTCTATTCTGAAAACTTCTCGGACACAGAGAAAGACTACGCACAATGGACAACTTATAAAAGACGCGTCAATACCAATAAGCGCTACATTAAGGTTCGCCTGTCCGACCTTGGCATCTACGCATATCCAGGACAGGAAAATACGGTGATGGCAGAGTTCTACCAGGATTACGCCAGCAATAGTTATCGCTCACGCGGCTGGAAACGTCAGCTATGGAAACTAGAGAGTGATGGGCAGTGGCGAATCATCTATGAAAAAGGAGGCTGAACAGCTGCCCCGACTGTAGACATAAAAAAACCCGGCGATGCCGGGTTTTTTTATGCTTTGAAATCGCAACCCCTTAAGAGGCTGACGACTTCAATGCTTCGGTCAGAGCCGCTTCAACTTCAGCAGCACTCACACCTTCGGTCTCAAGACCAACTTCTGCTTCCCGCTGACGGCGGCGCTCATTGTGGTATGCCAGACCAGTACCCGCAGGAATCAGTCGACCCACAACCACGTTCTCTTTCAAACCGCGCAGATTATCAGATTTGCCGGTAACTGCAGCTTCGGTCAGTACGCGAGTGGTTTCCTGGAACGAGGCCGCAGAGATAAATGACTCGGTTGCCAAAGAAGCTTTGGTAATACCCAGCAGCTGACGCTCGTACATAGCAGGCTGCTTGTCCTCGCCACGCAGTTGCTCGTTCTCGGTCAACACATTGGTGTACTCCACCTGCTCACCTTTAACGAAGCTGGAATCGCCCATAGAGCTGATTTCAACTTTGCGCAGCATCTGACGAACGATAACCTCAATGTGCTTATCGTTAATCTTTACACCCTGCAGACGGTAAACGTCCTGGATTTCGTTGGTGATGTAGCGAGCCAGTGCCTCAACACCCTGCAAGCGCAAGATATCGTGCGGGTTGCTTGGGCCATCGGATACAACTTCACCCTTCTCTACCTGCTCACCTTCGAACACGGTCAGTTGGCGATGCTTTGGAATCAGCTGCTCCCAGTGGGTGCTGCCATCGGCCAGAGGCTGGCCGTCGTTCGGAGTAATTACCAGACGACGCTTGCCCTTGGTCTCTTTACCGAAGGATACGGTACCGGAGATTTCCGCCAGAATGGACGGCTCTTTCGGCTTACGCGCTTCGAACAAGTCGGCAACCCGTGGCAGACCACCAGTAATATCGCGTGTCTTCGATCCCTCTTGAGGAATACGAGCGATAATGTCACCTACAGAGATCTGATCACCATCGTTGATGCTCAAGATCGCCTTGGCAGGCAGCATGTAGTGGGCTGGCACATTAGTATTCGCCAGACACAGCTCATTACCCGCTTCGTCAACCAGAGTGATGGTTGGCTTCAGATCTTTACCTGCCGCTGGACGCTCAGCAGGATCCAGAACCTCAATAGAGCTCAAACCAGTCAGCTCATCAGTCTGACGGCGGATAGACAGGCCATCTTCCATACCGGAGAACACAACCTTACCCGCCACTTCAGTAACAATTGGGTGAGTATGTGGATCCCACTTGGCAACAAACTGGCCGCCTTCAACCTTGTCACCGTCCTTAACGGTAATTTCAGCACCGTAAGGCAGCTTGTAACGCTCACGCTCACGTCCGTTTTCATCAGCAACCGCCAATTCACCGGAACGAGAAACTGCAACCAGGTTGCCCGCATCATTCTCAACAAACTTGAGATTGATCAGACGGGCTACACCGTCTTGCTTAACCTGTACGCTATCGACTGCAGACGCCCGACTTGCTGCACCACCAATGTGGAAGGTACGCATGGTCAGCTGGGTACCCGGCTCACCAATGGACTGTGCTGCGATAACACCGACAGCTTCACCTGGGTTGGCACGATGGCCACGAGCCAGATCACGACCGTAACACTGAGCACAGATACCGTGACGGGTTTCACAGGTAATCGGAGAACGAACCTGAACCTCATCGATACCCGCCTCTTCGATCTCGATAACCATCTTCTCGTCGATCATCACACCGGCAGGAATCAGTACTTCATCTGAACCTGGTACCAGAACATCCTGACCAATTACACGACCCAGAATACGATCACCCAGCGACTCAATTACATCGCCACCTTCAATAACCGGCGCCATGGTCAGACCTTCGTCAGTACCACAATCGGTTTCGGTGATAACCACGTCCTGAGACACATCTACCAGACGGCGAGTCAGGTAACCGGAGTTGGCGGTTTTCAGTGCGGTATCTGCCAGACCCTTACGAGCACCGTGAGTCGAAATAAAGTACTGACCAACGTTCAGACCTTCACGGAAGTTCGCGGTAATCGGCGTTTCAATAATAGAGCCGTCCGGCTTGGCCATCAGACCACGCATACCCGCCAATTGACGAATCTGAGCCGGGGAACCACGAGCGCCGGAGTCGGCGTACATAAATACGGAGTTGAACGAGCCTTGTTGCTCTTCTTCACCGTCGCGGTTAACCACAGTCTCAGTGGTAATACCCTCCATCATCGCTTTGGCG
>JALUYN010000372.1 GCA_027012915.1 Cellvibrionaceae bacterium | reverse complement strand
TAAGGGAGGATGCCCGCGTTGGGTCGTCTTCATAATAACAGTACAATGGCATTTCTTCCGCTTGGGCTATTATTCATGAGAGTGGTGCTGCGGGGGAAGTTTGTGTCATCACGGGCTGAGGATTTGTGGTTTGCTGCCGATAGCCCATAGAGATGAATATAATTTCGCATTCGCTGCTGTGCGATAGGCGGCGGAGCGTTTGGTTGTTGCGAGGAGTGGAGTGTGGATTTAGCAACGATAGTAGGCCTGCTGGGTGCCATGGGTCTGATTGTCGCCACTATGTTGATGAGTGGCTCTCTGGCGATGTTTATCAATGTACCGTCGCTGGTAATCGTGTTCGGGGGAAGTATTTTTGCGGTCATGGCCAAATACGGTCTGGGCCAGTTCCTGGGTGCCGGCAAGGTTGTGGGTAAGAGTTTCTCCTCAAAGATCCCCGATCCCGGTGATCTGATCGACGAAATTATTGAATTGGCGGATATGGCGCGCAAGGGCGGTCTGCTGTCTTTGGAAGGCAAAGAGGTCGGTAACGATTTTTTGCAGAAGGGTATTCAGCTGCTGGTGGATGGTCACGATCCGGATGTGGTCAAGTCGCTGCTGACAAACGATAAGAATCTCGCTGAAGAGCGCCATGAAACCGCAGCGGCGATTTTCTCCAACTTGGCAAGTATGGCTCCGGCGATGGGTATGATTGGTACATTGATTGGTCTGGTGGCGATGCTGTCAAACATGGATGATCCCAAATCCATTGGTCCTGCCATGGCGGTGGCACTGTTGACCACCCTCTACGGTGCGGTGCTGGCCAATGCCTTCTGTGAGCCTGTGGCTGACAAACTCAAGCTGCGCTCCGCTGAAGAGGCGATGATTCAAAGTCTGGTGATTGATGCACTGCTGGCCATTCAGGCGGGCCAGAATCCTCGGGTAATCGACAGTATGTTGCGAACTTACCTGCCCGAAAGCAAGCGCGAAGTGGCTGATGCCGGTTAGCGCGGGGAATCGCCATGAGTGATGAAGAACAGAAGTGTAAATGCCCACCGGAGGGGTTGCCTCCGTGGATGGGCACCTTTGCGGATTTGATGTCGCTGTTGATGTGTTTCTTCGTTTTGCTGTTGTCGTTTTCTGAAATGGACGCGATGAAGTTCAAGCGATTGGCGGGCTCAATGGCTCAGGCCTTTGGCGTGCAGAACAAACTCAACGTCACCGATGTGCCCAAGGGTACCAGTATCATTGCCCAGGAGTTCAGCCCGGGCATTCCCGAGCCTACGCCCATCAATGAAATCTGGCAGAAAACCGAAGACATAACCGAGAGCTCTTTGGACTTTGAGTGTGCTCAGGAATACGACATTGAGCAGGGGGAAGAAGCCCAGGAAGGGGGTGTTAAAGCGCGCATCAAACAGAAGCTGGAAGAGCTGATCCAACAGACAGAGCAGGACGCTATTGAGTTGGCTCAATCGCTGCACGATCAGATTGCCGCCGGTGAAATCGAGGTGGAAACCCGCGGTCGCAAGATCATCATTCGCATTCGTGAGAAGGGCTCTTTCAAAACCGCGTCTGCCGAAATGAACGACGACTACTACGATGTGATCGATGAAATCAGCGACGTGTTGCGCGTCAAACCCGGAAAAATCCAGGTGCAAGGGCATACCGATAACATTCCTATCAAGACCGCTCGCTTCCGCTCCAACTGGGAGCTGTCGTCAGCTCGTGCTGTTACTGTGGCTCACGCGTTAATGGATGGCGAAATCAATCCGCGGCGTTTTGAAGTGTCCGGCTTTGCGGAAACGCAGCCGTTGGTGGACAACACTTCGTCGGACAATCGTTCGCGCAACCGTCGGGTGGAGATTTTGATTCAACAGGGCTTGGACGAGAGTCTGGATGAGGAAGATGTAAATCTGCTTAAGGAAGAGGGGCAGGACATTCTGCGCGAACTGGACTTGGATCCTGAGTACCTCTTTGATCTGGCGCCCGATGAAATCTTTTAGGGAAACACTATGACCGAACCTGATCGTCGTCGCTTTTTTAGAATTGATGACAATATTGGTGTGGCCTACCGCGTGCTTAGCGACGATGAAGTCAAAGCTCAGTTAGATGG
>JALUYN010000371.1 GCA_027012915.1 Cellvibrionaceae bacterium | reverse complement strand
GTTGCGCGGCCGTTAGACTCGTGAGCTGTACCGTCAGCGTTCAGAACTTCAGTCATTACCAGGTAAGCATTGGTGCGATCAGGATCAGGGATGATAGCTACAGGCTTGAGCAGACAGTCGGAATCGGAACCGTCAGCTTGCTCGGTAGAAGAGCCGTCGAAAGACCACATTGGGCACTCTTCCAGGGTGCCGCCGAAGTCATTGCGTACCATGGTTTTACTGCGCAGGCTTTGAGTTGGCTTGTAGCCGTCAAGCCAGATGTATTCCAACTTACTTTTCATATTGAGTCTCGCTCCAATAAGTTTCTATTGAGTTTTGGGGGCGTCCCCCTGGGCGGGGAAACCCCCGAACATATTCACGTGTCATGTGACTAGGCAAATTCTATTCCAGCTTTACGAAAATGGCGGGTCAGAAGTGAGATTCAGTCCAAAACAGCGCACAACTGCTTTTATTTAAGCACTTTATCGGGGCGGGCTAGAGGCCTTGTGACACAAGGCCCTGCGGGAATATTATTGATGCAAGATGCGCTATGGCACCGATGTGGTGCATTTTCGGTTGTTTGCGCACTATTTTTGTGCGTTGAATGTTGCTCTTCAATATCGGCGCACCAGTATGCACCAGGAATGGTCTGCTAATACTTAGTCGGTACCTATACTTCTCTCTACGGCATCCACGACGATTGCTGTAACGTTGTCGCGGCCACCTCGGTCCAATGCGTGTTTCACCAGGCTCTTTACCGCTTCCTGTGCCTCTCCTTCTTTTAGCTGAGAGTGAAGCTCATCGTCAGATAATTCGTTATAGAGCCCGTCACTGCAGACCAGAAAGCGATCCCCGGCGTGAATGAGGTCGAAATCGAGATCCAGGTGCAGGGTCTGATGGACTCCCACTGCGCGAGTCAGCACATGGGCCGATGGGTGCCTGGCAGCCTGCTGCGGCGTCATCGCACCGCTGGCAATTTTGTCTTGGGCCACTGTGTGATCCGTGGTCAGTAATTTCAGCTCACCGTCTCGCAAGCGGTAGACCCGACTGTCACCTGCCCAGAGCAAAAAACCATAGCCGCCGTAGGAATAGAGTGCTGCTACGGTAGATCCAACCCGCTCGCGTTTCTCTTTAGCTGTACCTTTAAAGGAGTTGCGACAATTCGCATGGGCCTCGCGCAGGCGGATTTCCATATCCCTGATGCAGCCGGCAATGCTGCTGGCCTTTATGTAGTGAACAAAGGCATCAACGACGACGCTGCTGGCATAGTCACCGCGAGCAAGACCGCCCATGCCGTCGGCTACTGCCCACAAGCCTTGTTCCGGGTCGTTATAGAAGGCGTCTTCGTTGCCCTTACGTACATGCCCGGTATCAGTATGAGCTGCACTGCGCCAGATAATGTTTGTGGTTGATTGGCATTTGGCTTCCAGCTCCACCAACTGTTTGAAATCGATATAAGGCATTAGCTAGTCACCGTATGTCCAGCCCTCGCGGAAAATACGCAGCACCTCATCGGCTGAGGCGGGGCGATCCTTGGGATCTTTGTTTAGGCAGCTCATGGTCAGGTTAGCCAATACATCGGGTATTCTGGCGCTGGTTACGTTGCGGGGGTCCTCTGGCGTTTCCGTACGAACTTGCTCTAACAGCTTTTGCACCAGATCACCCTGAAACGGTGTTACGCCGGTGAGAAGTTCGTAGAGAATGGCTCCGAGGCTATATAGATCCGATTGGCCGGCGATATTCGGGTCGCGATCAATTTGCTCTGGCGACATATACATTACAGTGCCCTGCAATTTGCCTTCACCGGTCATGCCCTTACCGCTTAATTTTGTATCAGCGGGGGCCGCTTCGACCTGAGGTTCATCGTCTTCTGAAAAATCTTTGTGCCAGACTTTGGCCAAGCCCCAATCCAGAACCAGTACTTCACCATAGGGGCCGATCAAAATATTCTCTGGTTTGATATCGCGATGCACTACTCCGCGGGAGTGGGCATAGCCCAACGCTCGCGCAACTTGCACCATCAAATCCATGAGCTGGGTCAAATCATAACGCTCACGATAGTCCAGCACTTCCCTCAAGGTATAGCCGTGTACCAGCTTCATTGTGAAGTAATAATGGCCGCGGTTATCTCGACCGATTTCATAGGTGGGAATAGTATTGGGGTGTTGCAGCATTGCCGATATGCGGGCTTCGCGCAGCAGTCGACGGGTTTCTATAGGGTCGTCAATAAACTCGGGCCTGAGCGTCTTGTAGCAAACGGTGCGGCGCAGATGCAGATCGCGACACGACTTGATCAGAGATTTACCACCCTTGGCAATTGTGGTGAAAAAGGCATAGCGCGTTTTTGGATTGAGCACTTCCGGCAAAGGCTGATCGGTTTCTTCAGCATAAATTCGAGGCTCCTCGACATTCTGCTGTGGAAATTCGAGCATTGATACCCCCTTTGATGGCTTTCAATGGCATAGGACAATAAACCATTTCCGGCATAGTTTGGGTGATGCGAGTCAATTATGCCATTGAAATGTTGAAAGGCTTTCTGAATACCGAGATGCGATCGAAGGCGTGTTCTAGAATCAATATCAGCTTCGTGGTTGTGGGGCTTGCGGGCTTGTAAAGGTGCTGTTGGCAACCCTCGCCTTGCTTTATAATCGCGCGCCTTAGATCAGAGGCGCTAAGTGCCCTTTAAATCCTGACTTTCCAAAGAACTGCGGCTATGCATTTTATTGTCAAACTTTTCCCTGAGATCACCATCAAAAGTGCGCCGGTGCGCAAGCGTTTTACCAAACACCTGCGCGACAATCTCAAAAACCTTCTGGCTGAGGTGGGTGAACCCATTCAGGTTGTGCGTGAGTGGGATAAGCTGGATGTGTTGTCCGAATCCAATGACCCGAAAGTTACAGCGCGGGTGGCTGAGATTCTAGCGAACACTCCAGGCATAGCGCACTTTGCTCAGGTCCGCAGTTTTCCGCTGGGTGATCTGGATGATATCTATCAGAAAACTCACGAAGTGTGGGCCGACGCTCTTGAAGGTAAGACTTTCTGTGTAAGGGTAAAGCGCAGTGGCGATCATGAATTTACGTCCATCGACATAGAGCGCTATGTAGGTGGCGGCCTGAATCAGCACTCGAATGCGTTGGGTGTGCGACTGAAAAATCCAGATGTCACGGTAATGCTGGAGGTGCGCAAGGACACGCTGTACGTGATAGAAAAGCAAACACCGGGTTTGGGTGGTTTTCCTCTCGGTTCACAAGACCCCGTGCTGTCTTTGATCTCCGGTGGTTTCGATTCTACGGTTTCCAGCTATTTGACCATCAAACGCGGTATCCGCACCCACTACTGTTTCTTCAATCTCGGTGGTCGAGCGCATGAAGTGGCGGTTAAGGAAGTGGCCTATTATCTGTGGCGCAAATTTGGTGCCTCTCATCGCGTGATGTTCGTGACCGTACCCTTTGAAGATGTGGTTGCCGAAATCCTGGACAAGGTACACAACTCGCAAATGGGTGTCGTGCTCAAGCGCATGATGTTGCGGGCCGCGAGTCAGGTCGCAGACGCTATGGAGATCCAGGCGTTGGTTACCGGTGAGGCCATTGCCCAGGTGTCGAGCCAGACTCTAACCAATCTGTCCGTTATTGACAGTGTCACCGATACCCTGACACTGCGGCCGCTGATCACTATGGACAAGGGCGATATTATTGATGTCGCCCGAAAAATCGGCACCGAAGAGTTTTCCGCGAGCATCCCGGAGTACTGCGGCGTGATTTCCCGCAAGCCCACTACCCGTGCCAAGCTTGATCGCATTGAAGCCGAAGAGGCTAAGTTTGACTTTGCAGTTCTAGATGCTGCGGTGGAAACCCGCAAAACTCAGCATATTGATTCGGTTATCAATGATCTGCAGGAAGATGAACAGGTTGAGCTTGTGTCTACCGTGGTTGCCAAACAGGTGGTTATCGATGTGCGTCATCCCGATGAGGAGGAACTGTCTCCACTTCAGCTCGATGGTGTTGAGATCCTGAAAATTCCATTCTACAAACTGAGCAGCAGCTTCCCGGCTCTGGACAAGAATATCCAATACCTCTTGTACTGCGACAAAGGGGTGATGAGCCAACTGCACGCCGCCAACTTGAAGGCTGATGGTTACGGCAATCTGGGTGTGTACCGGCCCTAGCCTCTGACCATCCGTCGTTTACTGCGCGAGTGAAGAGTAAAAGCCGTAATCGTTCACATTGGTGATCAAAACGACGAGTTGCCCCCAGTGACCGACTGTAAAAGGCACTGGTCCCGGTTGTGATTACCTGCTTTTTAAAAAGGGTGAACCGCTGCTATTGCATGGCACTATCACTATTTGATGTCGCTTTCCGCCAGGCTCACCTGTAATTGACAGATCTCACTTCTGCGGTATCTGTTCAAAAAATATTCACAGTTGTTAGTTTTAACCCGGCCGGGGTGCGGGTATAATGCGCGCCCTTTGGCGCCGCTGCCATTCATTCAGCGCTCGCGTGTGCCCCTGTTTCCCTAATATGAGAATCTGATTGTGATCGAGAAACTCCGAAATATTGCCATTATTGCCCACGTTGACCACGGGAAAACCACCCTGGTTGATAAGCTCTTGAGTCAGTCAGGTACTCTGGATCGCAAGGACGAAGGTGCCGAGCGCATCATGGACTCCAATGACCAGGAAAAAGAGCGTGGCATTACCATTCTGGCCAAGAATACCGCCATCAGCTGGAACGATTACCGCATTAATATCGTGGACACTCCTGGGCACGCCGACTTCGGTGGTGAAGTTGAACGCGTACTGTCTATGGTGGACTCCGTATTGCTATTGGTAGACGCCGTAGATGGCCCAATGCCACAGACCCGCTTTGTAACCTCCAAGGCGTTTGAGCAAGGCCTGAAGCCGATCGTGGTTATCAATAAAATCGATCGCCCGGGCGCGCGCCCTGATTGGGTTATGGATCAGGTATTTGAATTGTTTGATTCTCTGGGAGCTACTGACGAGCAGCTGGATTTCCCGGTGATCTACGCCTCTGCCATCAATGGTATTGCCGGTGATGATCCTGAGGACATGGCGGACGATATGACGCCGTTGTACGAGATGATCACCGAGAAAGTGCCTGCGCCAGAAGTAGATCCCGAAGGTGCTTTCCAGATGCAGGTTTCTGCACTGGACTACGACAGCTACGTTGGTGTTATTGGTATTGGCCGTATCACCCGCGGTACCCTGAAGCCTAATCAGCAGGTTGTGGTGAAGAGTGCTGATGGCAAAGAGCGCAAAGGTAAAGTACTGAATGTTAAAGGTTATTTAGGCTTGGAGCGCATTGATACCGAGTTGGCCACCGCCGGTGACATCGTTTGTATCAATGGTATTGATGGTCTGAGTATCTCCGATACTTTGTGCGACCCAGACAATATTGAAGCACTGCCGCCTCTGAGCGTTGACGAGCCAACCGTGAGCATGACTTTCATTGTTAACGATTCTCCGTTTGCGGGTAAAGAAGGCAAGTTTGTAACCTCGCGCAACATCAAGGATCGCCTGGATCAGGAATTGATTCACAATGTGGCCTTGCGTGTAGAAGAAGGTGATACCCCTGACAAGTTTGTTGTATCGGGCCGCGGTGAGCTTCATTTGTCGGTTCTGATCGAAACCATGCGTCGAGAAGGCTTCGAAATGAGTATTTCTCGTCCTGAAGTGGTTCAGCGTGAAATCGATGGTGAGGTTCAAGAGCCGTTTGAAACCGTGGTTATCGATGTGGAAGATCAGCATCAGGGCGCCATCATGGAAGAGCTTGGCTTGCGTAAGGCTGAGCTGACCAATATGGAGCCTGACGGAAAAGGTCGCGTTCGTTTGGAATTCATGGCGCCTTCTCGCGGCTTGATTGGTTTCCGCGGCCTGTTTCTGACCCTGACTTCTGGTTCCGGCATTATGACCAGTGTTTTTGATCACTACGGACCGGTAAAAGTGGGTGACGTGGTCAGCCGTATTAACGGTGTTCTGGTGAGCATGGTTAAAGGTAAGACCTTGTCTTATGGTCTTTACAATCTGCAGGATCGCGGTCGTTTGTTCCTGGGACACGGCGCTGAAGTTTATGAAGGCCAAATTATCGGTATTCATTCGCGTTCCAATGATTTGGCAGTTAACCCAACCAAGGGTAAGCAGCTGACCAACGTTCGTGCCTCCGGTACCGACGAAGCGCTGACTCTGACGCCACCTATCAAGCATACCTTGGAGCAGGCGCTGGAATTTATTGAAGACGACGAACTGGTTGAAGTTACGCCAGAGAGTATTCGACTGCGCAAGAAGTTGCTGACGGAGACTGAGCGCAAGCGCGCCAAGAACGCCGCCAAGTAATATTCAACTGCTTGAGTTAATTACGGGGTCGCAGCTTCAAGTTGCGACCCCGTTTTTATGTACAGGACGTACGGTATGTCGCGAGAGGCAGGACGCCGGTAGCGACGATGTACAGGACGTACGGGCGGATAAAACGGCGTTGAATTTTCCGAACATTGCTGGCAACCGTGGGTCCAACCCAAAAACAATCAGGAGATAATAATGAACATAAATCTGATGCGCTGCTCGTTCCTTGCTCTGATGCTGAGTGCCTCCACTTGGGTGAGCGCTCAACTGCTCGAGTCTATTGAACTTAATGGTTTCGATTTGAGTGACGTTAGTGTTTCTCAGGAGGATATTTTTCAGGGCGGCCCGCCGCGCGGAGGAATTCCTGCTATCGATGTGCCGAAATTTGTGGGGGTGGATGCCGCCGATTTCCTGTCCGATGATGATCGAGTACTGGGTGTCGAAATAGATGGTGTGGCTCGAGCCTACCCTATTCGTATCCTGAACTGGCACGAAATTGTTAATGACAAGATCGGCGACGTCAGTTTCTCTGTGACCTACTGCCCGCTGTGTGGCTCCGGGATGGTGTTCTCCGCACAGGTTGAAGAGCTGGAGCTAACCTTTGGTGTGTCCGGGCTGATATTCGACAACAACGTGTTGTTATTTGATCGCAATACCGAATCTCTCTGGTCACAGGTTATGGGAGAGGCGATATCGGGCAAGCTAAAGGGCAGTCGTCTGCAGTTGATGCCGGTGACTCATACCACCTGGAGTGGTTGGCGCAAGCAGCATCCGAATACTCAAGTGCTGAATACCGATACCGGGTTCCCGAGAGACTATACCGACAACCCCTATGAACTCTATGAGCAGGTAGACTTGATCCATTTTCCGGTGCGCAATATTGCGCCGCAAACCTATGGTGCTCACGAGGTAATTGTTGGCTTGCGCGTTGGTGATCAGGTCAAGGGCTATCCCTACGCCGAGCTGCAAAAGTTGGGTAAGGCTTCGTTTAAAGATACTTTCAACGGCCATGATTTAATTGTGCATTGGGACGAAAAAGCGAACAGCGTGCAGATCAAAAATGAGGCCGGAGAATTACTGCCCACAATGTCCAGCTACTGGTTCGCCTGGTACAGTTTTTATCCCGGTGCAGAAGTTTATACAGCAAATAACTAACAGATTTTTTAGAGGCTACTATGAATTGGACGGTTTATCTTTCCGGTGAAATACACACCAATTGGCGCGACGAAATCAAAGCGGGAGCAGAAGCACTCGGTTTGCCGGTGACGTTTGTGTCCGCCAACACCGATCACGAGTCCAGCGATGCAGCAGGTGATGTGCTGGGTGTGCCGGACAGTAGCTTCTGGCGAGATCATCAGTCGTCAAAGGTCAATGCGATTCGCACGCAAACCTTGATCGAAAAGTGCGACATCGCGGTAATTCGCTTTGGCGATAAGTACAAGCAGTGGAACGCTGCATTTGATGCGGGCCAGTGTGCGGCGCTGGGTAAGCCCTACATCACCCTGCACGATGAGAACATTATCCATCCTCTGAAGGAAGTAGATGGCGCTGCCATGGCTTGGGCGCAAACTACCGATCAGGTGATCGAGTTGCTGCGCTACGTGGTTCAGAACTGATTAGTGAGCGGTGTATCTGCACCGCTCACTGCGCCAGTGACGCTCAAATTGAGCCCTATAAGTCGCTCAAGCGATTGGCGCTTTGCATCATTACCATAACTTCGTGTTCTTCCATATCGACCAGTTGCTGCAGGCTTTCCCGTAGCGAATTGGAATCTGCCTGATCCAATAGGTGTTTGTAGAGGCCGATGATTGTCTGGTGTTGTTCAGCGAGGGTGGCCGCTATGGTCTCACTGTTCATATCGGCAAAGGGTGCGTCCTCGCCTGTGCCGCTGAGTATGGGATTCTGATCAATAAACTCGTAACACCAGGTATTGAGAGCCGAGAGATCGCCGTTGTGTTCAAAACTGTCGAGCTTGTCAGACAGAAGGCGCTCGTGATCGGCCAGATAGTTCAGCAGCATTTGAGCGCGCTCGCTGCCAGTCTCGGCCGCAGAGCGGCTCATATGATCAGACAGGTGCGTATGGGCGCTGCGGGTCCAGTGAATAATGTCTTTCAGTGTGTTGATGTTCATAGCGCAATCCCCTTGTTTGCTTTTTCACCATTCCACGATAACAACTCTGGGGGTAGTGGGGTTTGCTGTATATCAATGGTGGATCTTGAATCAAACTCGGTTGGAATCTGCTGGCTTCATTTTTTAGATCAGGCACAGTTCAAAAGCTTGCTGTTCCAGCTCATCTTGAAAGTCGGGGTGGGCGATGCCAATAAGTGCTCTGGCTCTTTGCGGTAGAGACAGTCCTTTCAAATTAACGCAGCCGTGCTCGGTCACAACATAATGAGTATCCATGCGAGTGTCGGTTACGGTACCGCCTTTTAGTTGCGGCACAATGCGACTGATGGTGCCTTTCTTGGCCGTGGAATGAAGTGCAATAAACGAGCGGCCTCCGGGTGAGGCGTAGGCTCCGCGCACAAAGTCGAGCTGTCCGCCGGTGCCGGAGAAGGGCTGCCCTTCGATGGTTTCCGCGTTGATCTGCCCTGTGAGATCGATCTCGATGGCACCATTCACCGAGACCATATTGTGGTTTTTGCGAATGATACTGGGATTGTTCACCCAGGAGGCCGGGTAGCCGACGATGGATGGGTTGTCGTCCATAAAGTCGTACATGGCCTTATCGCCCAGAGCCAGGGTATAAACATGGCGGTGCTGCATCCAGCTTTTCTGCCGGCCGTTGAGTGCACCGGATTTGATCAGGTCGACCATCGCGGGGCTGAATAGCTCCGAGTGCAGTCCCAGATTTTTGTGGTTGTGCAATTGACCCAGAACGCCGTTGGGAACTCCCCCGACTCCCATTTGCAAGGTGTCGCCATCGCGGATGTGTCCGGTAATTTGCTTGGCAATACGCAGGTCTTTGTCGGAAACGGGGCGCGACGGAATGTCCATCAGTGGTTCATTGTGCTCGACAATGGCATCAACTTCCGAGATGTGTACCGACATCTCGCCAAATGTGCGAGGCATATTGGCGTTGACTTCCACCACCACCTTTTTCGCTTTGCGAATTACGCTGGCGCCGTAGTCGGCGTTAGTGCCAAGGCTAAAATAGCCGTGTCGGTCCATGGGAGATACGGTCACCATAAAACAGTGAGGTTCGATCTGCTCTGTGAGTAGGCGTCCGGCCTGGTGCAGTGCCGAGGGGATAAACTCCATATGGGGTTTGGCGTAGAGCTTCAGAGCCTCGCGGTCGTGGCGACTGAGAAACAAGGGGCGCGGTTTGATTTTTTCGCGCAGTTCTGGTGCCAGAAGCGAAGTTTTTAAGGCCTCGGTGCCGTGCATATAGTAGAGATTGATGTTGTCCAGGCGCTCGTCGTGCAGGGCTGCGGCGACTCCTTGCATCAGGACTGGAGGCATCGCTACGCCCATGCCCAAAATCAGGTTACTGCCATTGCTGAGGAACCCGGCGGCCTCTTTGGGGGTAATGCGTTTTTGGTCATAGAGGCTGGCCGGGTCCATGTGTGTGTTCCTTCTGGGAATAATTCGACAGCTCGATTGTAGCGGATTGCGTCGCTCAGTAAGAGCAACCCTATACCGACACTGTGACTCTGCGGTGACAGCGTCTATTGAGGTGCTTCATTGGCAAATGTCATTCGGCGAAGGGAGTGAATGCACCATTTTTCTGCAGGGCGCGCTGATAAGCGGGGCGAGAGCGCATGCGCTTTAGAAAACCGTGAATGTGGGGGTAGTCCTTACTGATTCCGGTGCGTACTTCGGCCACTTCCAGGCAATAGCCCATAACGACGTCGGCAGCGGTGAGCTCGTCGCCGGAGAGCCAGGTAGACATGCTGAGCTCAGCTTCCATGTGCTTCAGCAGTCGCTCATAACGGGGCCACAGATAGCTGCCGCGAACGGCGTTGACCACCATGCGCAGGATCGGGCGAAACACAAAAGGCGCCTTGGAAATCATGCGTTTAAAAATCAGGGCTTCCAGCATTAGCGGCATAAAGCTGCCTTGAGTGGCGTGCAGCCAATACAGATAGCGAGTCCTTTGAGGTGTGCCAGGTTCGGGGCGCAGTGTGCTGTTGGGATGTTTGTCGAGAATGTAATCAACGATGGCATTGGTTTCCGGCAGGGTCAGATCGCCGTCGGAAATTGCCGGTGCCGTGCCTATGATGTGCAGCTTTTTAAACTCGCTGGGCGCCATGTCGCTGCTGGAGTCGCGGCTGTATTGTTGAATGTGGTAGTCCGCACCCAGTTCTTCCAAAAGCCAGAGGATGCGGATGGACTGAGAGTTTTCCAGATTGTGTACGGTAATCATATTGATCGTTTCCCGATGTTGTGATGACTAACATGTCAGGGAAATATATATCATGGAATATATATGGCAAGGTCATTTTTTGACAGGAGTTGAGCTATGGCGCCTGGAATGAGCCGATGGGTTTTAGAACTTGCTCAACAAATCCAGCAATTGCTGGGATTCTTTCTCATTTAACGGGGACTTGTACCCGAGTAGGGCTTGGTCGGCGTCGTGGTGCACTTTCTTGCCAGCTTCGGTAATGGCTACAAACACGACTCGCTGGTCCTCACTGCTGCGATTCTTGGTCACAAGGCCAAGGTCCACCAATTTGTTCAAAGTGCGCGATACGTTGGGGGTTTCATCGAGCATTACCGCCTTAAGCTGATTGACGGTAAGTTGACCTTCGGGGGACATATCCAGGGCGTGCAAAATATTCAGTTGCAGCAGTGACAGAGGTACTCCTGTGCTCTGGATCAATCGTTCCATGGCTACCTTGGATTCCTGGGCGACGCAAGCGAGCAGTGTCAGAGCTTTATGCTCGATATCTACATCCAGATGCTGTATCAGTCCTTTATTGGCCATCGTCGATTCTGATTTCGTTTCGGTGAGTGTTATCGAATTTTAAATATCGTGATATCTAATCACAAGAAAACATTCCGCGTGATAAAAGCAGGTCCTAGGATAGATCCTTGTGGCGTGGGCAGTTGGTGAGATGGTCGTTGACCATGCCAACCGCCTGCATAAAGGCATAACAAATGGTTGAGCCCACAAAGTTAAAGCCGGCTTTCTTCAGTGTTTTGCTCATCAGATCCGACTGCGGGGTAGAGGCTGGTACCTGTTTCATGGTGCTGAAATTGTTCTGTCGAACTTCGCCGTCCACGAATTGCCAGATATAGCTCGAAAAGCTGTCGTGTGAGTCTTGAATGGCGAGATAAGCGCGGGCGTTCTTCACGGCACTCTCAAGTTTGAGGCGGTTGCGAATAATGCCGCTGTCTTGCATCAGTGCTTCAATTTTCTTTGGCGTGTATCGAGCAATGGCCTGCGGGTCAAAGCTATCAAAAGCCTGGCGGTAGTTTTCGCGCTTGCGAAGTACTGTAATCCAGGAGAGGCCAGCCTGGGCGCCTTCGAGCAGCAGGTTTTCAAACAGCATTTGGTCGTCATAGCAGGGTACTCCCCACTCTGTGTCGTGGTATTCCTCGTATAGCGGGTCCCCAAGGCACCAGGGACAGCGATCATCGCTCATGTGGATTCTCTATGGTCTAAACTGCTTAGGTGATACTCAAGATGAATCGGGAGAGTAGCGCCATGTTCATAAGAAAATCAATGCTGTGGCTACTTGTGGTGCTGTGGGGGAGCCCTTTG
>JALUYN010000370.1 GCA_027012915.1 Cellvibrionaceae bacterium | reverse complement strand
GGAAAGGAATGAGAACTTATCCTCCAGCCAGTTCATCGCTGTTGACAGCTGCTCACTGACCTGAGAAAGGGCAACCTGGAACATCAGTGCCGGCGCGTTCTGGACGATAGCCTGAAACTTCGCGACCAGGGCATCCGGGTCTGCAAAACTGAACCCGCCCAGCGTGGCATCAATCCCACCGCATCCAAGATGGAGTTTCGGGCGTTGAAATGACAGTATCGGAGTATAAGGTTGACCGCGGTTCCAGCGCTTGCTGTAGGTCCCGATGGAGGCAAACCCCCTCCCCTGGTCACGTGCATACGTCCCTGTTTCGCCAATAGACTGAGATACCCAGTCGTTGACCCAGCCAGCCTGTGCTGTACTCGACACCAGTACTGCGGCCAGGACGGCCGCACAAACGCTTGATCTTTGACTCCTCCCCCTCCCTGAAGGAAGGGGATTCGATTTACGTTCCGAAGTCATAACTGCTGCCTCCTTGTTCACATCAGTGGAAAACGTTTGGCCGATGCACGACGTATATCCAAATCCTCGGTATCGACATGCTCCGTTGGGTCCGCGGCGGGATCCAGCAGGCCACCACGATCGAATTCATACATAAAGAATTGTGAAGGGGTGATATCACCCCTCAACATACGCATCGCACGGAATATATTCTCTTCAAGTGTCATCGATGCAGTGGGTCCGACTGCTACCGGCATGTAATCATCCGATCCTCGATAGATCAGGAAGATCGTCGGTGTTACCCTGACCTGCAACTTGTGTACAATTTCAGGGTTCTCTGCGATATCCAGTGTCTTGACTTGCCAGCCAGTTCGTACCCTGAAATATTTCAGCACGGTATCTTGCTCGCGACAGTACACGCACGTTTTCGAGCGGAAATAAATCAGTGCAAAGCGATCCTTCTCGGCCCGTAGCGAAGATTGAACCTCGCCTGACATCTCTCTTACCTGAGTGTCCCTCGCAAAGTCCGAGACAGGGCGCAACGCGTTGATATTGAGTTCTGGCACCTTCAATAACATATAGCTATGGACCTGGGTGAATGCCAACGCCTTGCGTCTCGCAATGTCTTTAACGATCATATAGGCATACATATTCTGCGGCGTCGGCCGCCACACAGCTTCCTTAATGCGCCTTTCATACACCTTCTTCAGGTCGTCCGGATGCATGTCCATGAGTTTCCTGTAGGGCGGTAGAGGGCCTAATGGCTTACGCTCCGGCGTCTGTTTTACTTTTTTCCTGTCCTGCTCATGCGCTTCAATCGGCTTTTCATAAAACCAGACGCCCCGTTCTGCACGTAACGCGTTTTTGTCACCAGACGCGTTAGTTGCGCCATGCGCAAACAATGGCATGACTAAGATGAATATCCAAAATAGATGACGCATATGCCCTCCTACCATGTCGGGATATAAAGTGGCTGCAGACGCTGAACAGTTGATGTGTCTACAAATCCGTAATAACGTGAGTCGAAACTGTAGATATGGTCATTCATTACGAACAGGCGACCTGTCGGAACCGAGGCATCCCACCTGAAGTCCGGGAGTTTCCGCCCGTCCATCGCACGCTCCCGCTTGTTACCCAGAAATTTGCCATTACACCACGCGCCCGAGCGGGTGACTTTAAGATGATCCCCCGGTGTACATACCACGCCCTTCACGACCAGCGTCGGTTTACCAATGAAGGGTTCATCCATATTGAACAAAACATAATCACCTTTCTCTGGCAGTCCAGACAGACGCCAATACAAGGAATAGGGTGCTGACACGCCTCTTGCATCAACCAGATGACCAATCACATAGAATCCAATGGAAAGCGCCAAAACGGACAGAATAGCTACCCGTCGCCATACCCAGTCGGCCGGCTTGGTAGCGTTCTTACCCATAATTAAGCGACGTAAACGACTCGGCCGCATCAAACAGACTGTGTTCATTCTGATAATACCCCTCGTTTAACGATTCTCTTCCCACTCAAGGCGTTTACCACCCGACACCACATCATCCAGCGCAAATACGACGCGATTTTTCGGTTGAGTTTTCAGCCAGCTTGCATATCGCGCGACATGCGCCTTCATCTCGCTTTTCGTAATTTTCTTCTCGACATACGCTTTACTAACATCCTTCATGAAGCCATGGATATCGACGTAATACACCTTTTGCGCATACAGATTGTCATAGAGATATAGCCCACCCCCTGTGATTGTGAGGGCCACCAGGGCAGACACAAGAATGTTCTTTAGCACATCGCTTCTCCTGTTTTATCCTACCGGTTCCTGCATTAGCGCACGGTACCTGACAGCAGCCTGATTACCATCCGAGGCCAGTATTCCGAGTAGACCATCTATCCCTGCATCACCGTATATCACGCTGGATGCAGCCACTTTGACGACATCCGGATTTCCCTCTGAACATGTACCAGGCGTTTCAACCCCCTCAGCGGCAACAAGTGCCGGGACGCGTTCTATGCCGTAACGGCGAAAGAGCACCGGGTCGACAACCACTGCAGTGTTTCTGAGTGCGCACGAATCGCCTTTGCAATCCTCATTGGCCAACCGTATCCTCCGCACAAACTGCATCGTGGGTTTCAGGCGGTCTGCCCCTCGAACAAAACCGCGCATAACCATAACGGCGCCAGGTATGTCTTCTAGTGCCCGCGCATAGTTTCTTAATGTCATCATTGGCACTGAGGCCGATATAAAGAGGTACAGACGGTCACCCATATCCTCGTGGGCAAGACGAGCCGCTTCCTGTTCCGGGAAGACGCGCTCTACCATCTTCATACCCTCAATGAAGCCTTTATTACGGCTCTTCTCCACAAGTTTTGCGGCCTGCTGTTTGACCTCCAGCGGGACGCTAAACGCCCGACCGACGTGTTCGGCGACCTGACCCATGGCACTTTTCTGTACACGCTCTTTCAGCATGCGCTGCGCCGCATGGACCTTTTGTAACGTCTCTTTTTTAAGCTTTACCTGTGGCGTAACACGTGTTTGTATCTGATGATTCAATTCAGCCGCACACGCCGCCTGCGAGAAAAGCGAAGCGCCCGTTATCGCCACATAGATCATTAATAGCCAATGCAACATCGCATCTTCCTGAAAAGTATGTATGAGAAGTTGTCACCATTAATTGGCGGATTCTTGGCCGTTTCCCATAACAAGGACGGCGTCCCGAAATAATTACATGACGCACTCCGCACAGGCTGTGCAAAATGCCAGCGATAGTTCTCTTTTCGCCAAATCCAGGTTCTGACAGATCCACACGCATTAATCCCGTGATCCATGACGACGCCCTTTCTGGCGAGCATATACAGCGCCCGACCAGCAGATGTTGTACTCGCCAACAATGTCTTGTTCGTCTGCACATGTCCGGTGACCGGGTAGGTGCCCGGCCAACCGCCCATACACCAGAAGAGTGCATTCAGCGGCCTCCCTCGCGTGGCAACAGCCGCCGAATCCGCCATGCAGCTCGCCACTGACGCTGGATTAGCGAATAGAATAGTCTCTGGATTGATCAAGAATCCCATCAGGTCGTTGTTCCATGTTGGGAGCACCTCGGTAATCATGGCCAAATCGAAGTCTTTCCCCTTTCCATCGATCTTGTTGCCCGTGAGGCAGGGAACGTCCTTAAACATCTTTAGCATCGCCCATAGCGGGAAGATGTAATAATGGGCTTGCGCGAAAGAACCGTATTTCTTTGTATTAGCGCCAGACTGGGACCCTGGCACGGGACTGCCCAACGAGGCCCCGATTGACGGAAAGCAATAGGGATCTTTCACCGTCTCAATGATTCGTGAAGGCTCCCAGAACCCAACATTCAATCCGACAATCGTACTACCGCCCTGATTCAGACAGCTGCATATTGGTGAACCGACATTTATGTCAGAGGCGCCTCGGTCTGATTTACCGCCTAGAGACATCACGCCACCGAGGTTCATCGGAAACATGCAGTTCCAATTCACCGAGGTCACAGGATTTATGAAATTACCCTGACACACGGCATACGCAGACGGTGTGGCCACCAGGAGCAATAATAATGTGATCTGTCGTAATGCTCTCACGGTGTGGCCCTACCTTGAACGTTGACCGGTGTCTCCTTGACGAACATCCTTTGTCCCTTTTGCGCGACCATGGCGGGCACAGCTCTGACTTGCAGTCGTTTCGCGACATCGTCCGTATAGAGATACACTGGAACACCCAGTTTCTTGGATAATTCATAAGGGTCGCCCCCCGCTGTCAACCACATTACATTGTCATCCCCATGTGCACGCGCCCAGGCAATATCGGCGTCTGACCCGTCGATGACTGCAATTCGGTACGGTAAGGTCATATAGGCGAGCGGGTTGAAACGATAGCCTTTGGGGTAGATAACGCCGCCTTTACCATCAGGAATATCCATCTGCAGCGTATAGCTCATGTCGATTTCATAGGATCGGTCCTTTTTTGCCGATGGCAGTGAAACACTGTGAAACGCCTGGCTCTTCCTCGGGTCCACTGAATGTTCGATCGTTTCCCAGTCGAGTTGCTTTGAACGGTCTTCAATCTCGGATATCGCATCCTTTTCCACAATCGGGTATGTCTCCCCTAGTATCGGGACACTGGCCTCCACTGACACCGCCATAAACAGGCTAGCGAATATTGTTGTAAAAGTTCTGGACTTCATTAGACATTGTCCCGGCTGGCGTTCCTGAGCCAATAACCTGGTTTGCATTATGTTCGACGTACTGGAAATACTCCGACAAATCCATGGTCCCGAAGTCGAGACTCTGGAACTCCTCGGGTGTAAAGCCCCTGCAATCTGGCGCCTTAACCGTTCCCCACCCATTAAAGGTCGGCAGTTGTGGTCGCCCTTGTTCCTGGACGATGCGACCCAGGACTGAGTTGAAACAACAATAGCTTTCTCGTCGTTGCACGCATCCAACACCACTCCATTTCTTGGCACAATAATCGCCGATGTAATGGCACATATTCGAGGCTTTGAGTGCTGATGTTTCGAAGTCCTGCTGATCACACTTTGGCGTCATCAGGTAATTCACCACGAAGACGGCCGCTGTGATATAGATTGTTGCAGGGTTTAATTGAAGAAATGCCGAATTGTTCAACGCATAGCTCGCCGCACCCGACGCCGCTTGACTGGCTGTATAGCCTCCTGCCAGGTTATACGCAAAATTCGCCGCCGCCAGTGAGGCAAACTCCGCTGTCGCCTGGAGACCAGTACGCAGTAGTGATGCCTGAACGGCATCGCCCATGCTGTCTGCATAAAAGTCGCCATTACCCTGATTACAGCAGTCCGTAAATCCTGTATCGACACCAGATTTACCGCACCGCATAGAACGGCCGGCAAAAAAGCTGACATTGCCATTACACGTACCATCCGCTCCACGTGGTCCACTATTGTCTGGAAGTGGTCCTGTCGTATCCTGTGTCACAAGGGGAGGATTACTCGTAAGATCTACGCATGAGTTGGGTGAGCAACGATAATTGCCTGGTGTCGCTTCCATGCAAGCAAGATTTGGGTCGAGTGGACACGTATTGCTTGTCGTGCATGAGGCTGTTTCATTGCATGCAGCCTGACACGACGCCGCATCTGCATAGGGTGTCCCTGTGATTGAACAAACATATTCACCGGTGAATTGCATGGAAAACGCCAGCGTACATGTCGACGGTACGGCAAGGTCACACGTAGATGGAATATAACCATAGAGGCTGTCTCCGTTGGCAGATAACTTATAAAAGGCATAGTCCACCGAACCCGTGACCTTGACCGATAGACCCGAGAGTGAAATTGTGCCGACCAGATTCCCACCAGACACAACATCAAGACCGTTGACACCGCCTCGGAATGAAATCGGTAGCCCGGTAGCCGTCCATGTCACAGTGCCACCGAACGTCCCAACACTCGACGTCAGCGTATAAAAAGACAGGTTTTTTGTCACCGGATCTTCATATGTGAATGTAAGTGTATTTCCAGAACCGGATATCAGTTTGAGATATCCGCTCGGAGTTCCGCCCGTCGCCCCTGTCACGGTAGCCGGGGTTCCCGCACACGAGGCAGGACGCTGGCAGCTCCCTGCGGTACAAGCATAGTTACCCAAAGGACATGTGGAACGACTCGTGCATGCGGCGGACCCGACACTACAATAATCACCCTGTGGCGTGGTCGTACAAGTTGCCGTCTCATTGGTTGCGTCAACAAATCCATCGCCATTAAGATCTTGACCGCAAACGGATGAAAGAACCGTCGTAGGTATGGCGGCTAACAGTCCAATGAAGATGGCGAATATTACGGGCTGCATATCAGATCCTGGCCCGCTTGTCGCATCAACTGCATGATCGTCGCGGCTTCACCAAACTCATTCAGACACTGACATGGCTTTAGGATTTCCTCACCGGGGTTCTGAGGACATACGTTATTGGCATCACAGACGGCATAACGATACTCATACCGCGACGACTGATTACGATTTGGTGAGACAACGCCAGTTAGTGCGACACGGTCATCCGCCACAGGAAGCCGTAATTTGCAAGCCTGCTCACAATCCCCGAACGCCGGAAGCTCCGAAGGTTCCCCCAGCCCCAGATCCTGAGAGGTCCACGTGCCATCGGCCGCTCTATGGACTTCCGTGAAATTCCCGCCACTCGTTGCCGTTTGTTGTGCCACCGAAGTACGATGTAGTGCATCCGTGAAGTCATACTGAGACGATGCCTTGCATCGGTATTTACGTGATATTTTCCACCATGGCCGTGTGACATCCGCCACACAGGCATTACTTGTGATAGTGCGCGTCACTGGTGATGTAATATTGCCGGTCGGCGTGTAGTCCAGATAAGTCAGCACCCCATCGACGTCCTCCTCCATTAATTTGCAGTCCGGATCTTGCGCAATTGACTGGCAACCATCGTTAATGGGTTCATTCGGGCTAATCTTGCACTGATTATCAAATCTCAGGCGTATCGTCGCGTTCCCCGCGCCCGATCCGCCATACAACAAGGCTTGCCGAAAACGGATTTCACTGGTCGGATTCGCAGTTATATACGGCATGAGGTCTGTACCCGGGTAGAAATTCCAGTACCTGGCTCCGTCACACGCTCCGTGACCACCGCCTGAATTGACATTTAATCCGTTATATATCTCCGTCTCTCCACCGGACCCGTCCGAGAGAAACACCTGAGCGAAGTCATCGAATCCCACGAAGTCCAGGGTCGCACTCACCAGGAGATCCGGTCTGAAGAGTGTTGCCGAAGCGCTATCGCTTGCCCAGGTACAATTCCCACCCCTTCGATAGGCCACTGTGGTTTTAAGATCTACGCAATCCGTACCACATATGCTGTAGCCACCTATGCCAGGTATAATGATCTGATCCAGCGGTACATCCTGCAGCGTTACAGAACGATTGATCGAACAGGTTTGCACTGTTGTCTGCGAATCTGCATTCACAGCAGCTCCAAACACGAGGTTATACAATGAATCCGGCGAACTGCTCTGCGTCGTGACTTCATTGGAAACGGCAGTGGGTAATTGATCGGGCGCCCCAAAGAATGTCTGAAGATTCGGGCCTGCAGGCCTACAGCCATTTGGATCCTGACCATAGAAGCGCACAGTCGAGGCGGAAACCTCCCGACGCGTCATCACAAATGAGGCATTCACCTGCTGAACGGCTGAAAGTACGCCGGCGCCGATTTGCGAAAGCACCTCACTGGGTCTATCCTGCGTTGCCGTTGAGGCGCAACTGTCATTGATACAATAGCAGCCGACCAGCTCCGCCAGGGACACATTCTGTGTTGAAATTGACGTCGATGTGGCGGTCCACATGTTATATGTACAGTTATTCCAGGTACCTGGATCGCACGCGACATAACCGTTCGCACATACACCTGAGACCGGTGTTGATAGCGATACGCTTGCATCGACCGTATTATCCAGATTCATGTCCGCATCAACCTTCAAACCGATAATATCGCCAGTGGGTAAGCCGACACCGGTTACACTTAGCATTGGTATAGCCGGACTCGTTCCTGCACAGATTGCTGCGCCACTAAATGGCTGCCCGCTCTGCGACGTCATCATCTCCGTACCCTGCACAGGCTTTACAGCATTTGTTGCAATGCCTTTCCCGGTATCGAACCGTCCTTTGAGAAAGTCTTGTCCCGCAGACATACCATCCTGCACCGGTGTCGCTGCACAGGGCACAGTAACAAGGAGCAGTGCGCCCAGTAGTAGCCAGGGTCGTTGATCAGGCCGGGTCGGAGGCCAGCTCACTGATAGCCTGCTCATAGGTGCGCCCTTGCTTAACCAATTGCTCGATCTTCGCGTTATCCGTCGAATCCGAGGTAAACATCCAGTAGCTAAACGGGTCGAGCGTCAAACGCGCAAGCCCCTTCCCATGGGGACTGTCCATGAATACTTCCGAGTATCGTGGCTTGACCAGACGTACGGATTCCAGGAGTTTCTGCGTGAAGGGGTCATAGTCGACGATGCCGTCCATAGCTGCACGACCATAATCTGAACTGGCGAGCAAATAACGGAAGGCCGAGTTGTTCCAGATCACATCACCTGTCGCACCGAACCGTTTAATGTCGAGTAACGACTGCGTAACGATGGTGAAAGAACCACCATATTTGCGTGCGCGCCGATAACCCTCTTCGATGACATTCTTGATCGAGTTTTCCGTGTCACTGCCGGACTTGTTAAGAAACTTCCAGGCCTCATCGAACAAAATAAACGTCGGTACCCGGTCGCCGGCTTCAGCCTGGTATAGTTCAGAAGTTACATTGTGGACAACCATCAACACAATGACAGGAAACAACGCGTCCTCCGCAATCAAACGCTCCAGTTCCAGTACTGTCCAGTCATTCTTGCCGATATCGACCGTAGATCGCCCATGGAAGTAACGTGCGTAACGACCCTCACCAACGAATTCCCGCATTGTGTAGGCGAGCGTATGCGCCGTTCTTATCACTTCCTGCATATGATCTGTAATGGTTTCCTGTGAATGTGTCGGGTACTCCCGTAGGAATTTGCCAACCAGGCTTACCCCGTCTTCCGGCTTTTCCTGTTCGACGGCCCAGCTCACGGCCTCTCCGATTAACGCCATTACCACTTCGGTGGGACTCTCCATACGATTTGAATAACACATCTGCGCAATAATATGCGTCGTCACGACAATATCTCGGCTGCTGTGTATGTGGTCGAATGGATTGAGTACAACCCCCTCACCGATATCGATATATTGCCCCCCAACCAATGAGGTCAACTTTCGATAGCTATATCCGATATCAATGACACGAATCCGGCAACCCGCACGAAAATGCGACATCAACATCATCTGTGTTGTCACCGATTTACCCGCACCTGAGTTAGCCGCCACCAGAATATTGTGATTTGGGACACTGGGATCGAAAATATTGGTGCCAATTAACTGCCCTTTTCGACCGATCCAGGCTTGTATGGGCTGGCCGCCCCCCGAAAAGTCTGCCTGTATCGGCATCAGGCGCGCGGCAACATCCATGGGCACCACAAAATGTCGATCAAGTAACTCGACCGTACGCCCTGTGTTATATAAACCGCCCGGAAGGGTCACAATCGACATGATTCGCTGGATCCGTTTTTCTTCCTGAACGATTGCGCCACGACCTTCCCACATGCGTTTCACGCGTGCCGCTGAATTTCGTACCTGGTCCAACGTTGGCGCCAGGAGCAACATGCTCGGGATCACGCGCATGAATGTGGTTTTATCAAGTTGCTGAAGCGCCCACTGATATTCATCAAGCCGTTTTCTCAGCTGCCCGACAAAACTACCCGCCGTTTTCTGCATCCCCATGACTTCGGCTTTTGCCGTGATATTTCCACCGACACTTTCCGGCAGAATATTCAGACTGAACAGGAATGGCACATCGATCTGCTCCGTATCATTCTGGAGTCCCATGATGCCGCCGAAGAACTGGTTAATCTTTAAGGCATCAATCTCTGGTGGCAATACTTTAGGCGTCAGACACTTGGCATATTGCTTGCCGATAACCATATGGTCTGCTTTGAATGCAATATCGTCATCGGCGCCGAGAACCTGCCGGCGAATCGGAATTGTCGGATCGTAAACGCCGCTTGGTCTGCCGCGGAAAATACTTCGCATAACAGAGAGCAATTCATCAGGCGTGACAGCGCGCGGATAAAGCTTTGCACCCTTCAAGAATTCCTCTATGCCGTTGACCGTATCTTCGCTCAATGGCTGTCCTTTCTCTCCGGACTTTGCCATAACGAAGAGCCGGAAATTGCGGACCGGGATACCCGACATCGAAGAAAGCCCACATGTTCCGGATTCGAGAAACTTGATATAACGCTCTGACCATGTCTGGCAGATCGGGATATTACGCTGATTATTCTCCAGGAAAGCTCGCTTGAACCTGGCAATATTCGAATCGGCATACAACATAACCTGAAACACTGCGCGGCTCGGATAAGCTAGGCGCAGACACCCGCTCAGGGCGTCGAACATATGCTCATCCGCAAACGGTACCGGCGTACATTCCCACAAATGCCCAAGTGCGCCTTCCTGTGTCAGGTATCGACCTGCTTTACTGTCATAGGCAATCCAGGGAAGATAATCAGAGAAATGCTCACGCCCCATATCCTTGACTAGCTGCCTTCGAGTTAACCCGCCTCCCACACTCATAAAGAAACCTCCAGAACGTTACTTAGCCGTACCATCGAACAGTTCCATCGCTTTCTTGTTCTGAGCCTGAGAAAGCGGGTCAGTCAGAATCCAGCTCGGTTTGTCGATCATCACATAGATAAATCTCGGCATATACAGGGCGCCGTCCTGGTACGGCATGATCAAGACCCGACGCACCGTGGGCGGTTTAACCAGGGGGGTTTTAGGAGCACGCAATAAGTCAGTCATCTCCTTATACAGCGCCGACCGGTACGCTAATTCGTTTGGATCGGCATGTTTCGCTGTGGGCGTATTGGTCTGTGCTTGCGTTCCAGTTGCTACGACTTCCTTGCCTGATTTATCTGCTTTACCCTTGCCCTCGTCTGTACTTTCATAGGCTTCCATCATCGAAACGCATTTACCAAAGTTATCCCTGGTCGGGCACATGGATTTGGATTCGTACGGATTCAGTATTGAACAGCCAGAGAGCGCGATGACGAACAGGCCTGTGGCCAGGCTCTCAACGAATTGCATAGATATCTTCATTCTTGCCACACTCCTCGCAATAGTTGCTGACTTTCAAATACACACCTTCCGTAATGACGA
Source organism: Cellvibrionaceae bacterium (assembly GCA_027012915.1). The sequence continues at coordinate 799 of JALUYN010000370.1, read as the reverse complement.
CAGTCACCTTCTTTTTTGCCCCGATTTCAATGAAGGGCATTGTCTGCTTTACCAGCTCTTTATACATGTCCGCGATACTCTGAAATCCTGATGCCCCTGCACCCCCAATGGCGCCGCGCGTTATCTTGTCCTGGTCAAGTACCTGGGTTGCGCCCAGTGCACTGGTGTTGGTTACTGTGGCCGTAGCCGTCAACGCGCGTGCCGCGCCTTCTGCCGCACCCGCAACCAGCTGACGTGCTACGAGTCCACCACCTTTAAAAACAGCGCGCCCTTTCACGCCAAACTTGGAATCGGAGTCGGCTATATAGCCCTGGATTTTTTCGTCGATAACGCCCTGCCCGTCCTTGCCTACACATGCCAGCCGTGACAACAGGAAATTAATCCGTTGCTCGGCGAGGCTGCCATAACCACTCGCCACGACAAAACAGTCTTTCAGGTTCGCTCTGACACGGTTCGGTAGTACTGCCGGTGCAGCAATGCGCAGCATGGCTGGCTTAGGGTTCTCCATCCCCTTTCCTCCGATGTGCGCGTCCATCCCGGATAACAGTGTTGCCTCCATAAAAGAAGGGGGCAAATAGAACTTTTTTTCCTTGGTTTCCTCCTTTACCGGCTCGACTTTCGGCGCCGCTTCGACATGCAGGATGCCGCCAACGACCTGTTCTACCGGCTGTTGTCCCTTTCTGTCGCTGCCTTGATCAGAAGCGAACACGGTTGGCGTACCGGCGACACTGGCATTAAATCTCGACGGCAGTCCTTTACCTGGTAGAGCCGGAGGTGGGGGGATATTGATCAAGCCTGC
>JALUYN010000369.1 GCA_027012915.1 Cellvibrionaceae bacterium | reverse complement strand
TTCTTCGGCTGACGCACCCGGATAGGCCGTTACAATCAACGCATCTTTGACTTTGAATGGAGGGTCTTCCAAGCGCCCCAGATCGTTAAACGCCAACACACCACCGATGACCAGGATCAATAGAAACACCCAACTTACGGTGCGATGGGTAATGGAATATTCTGCGACACCCATTAGTGATTCTCCTGATCTTTCTGGTACACATCCACTGATTTACCGTCCCGCAACTGTGACAAACTGGAAACAATCAATTGATCACCGACCTGCAAGCCGGAACTCACCAAGGCTCCCTGCTGAGTAATTTGATCTACGTTGACAACCGTTGAGTAGACCTGCCCATCGAGATAGCGCCATACTCGAAAGGCTCCCTGACGCTCGCCCGCATGCAATGCCGTCAAAGGCACCAGTAACCCCTGCACTAATTTAAAACCGGTTTTCTTCAAATCAACATTTACCGTGACTGGCAGCCCTGGCTGATACAATGTGCTGTCTTCGGATTTTTTGGCTATGGGCATGGTGAGCCAGGTTTGAAAAGTTTGAGTCTCAGGGTTGCGCGCCGTGGAGCTCTCCAGAATACGCATGGTGCGGATACTCTTGTCGCCAGAGAAACGCACTTGAAAGTTCTCTTTCAACAAACTTTTCGCTCGATGTATTTGAGCGGGTAATTCGTCAGGAATGTTGATCAGCACATCAATCCGGTCGCTGCGATACACAGTTACGACTGGCTCCCCCGCTGCTGATGCCTCGAACACTTCTTTGCGTACATCCAATATCACGCCGTCGAACGGCGCAATCACACGAGTGTACTTGAGACGATTACTCGCCAGTTCCAGATTCGCTTGTGCCAGGCGATAACCCGCGCGAATTTCGTCGCGTTGAGCTGCGGTAATAGCACCTTTCTTCATCAGGCTTTCAGCTCGCTGCAATTGTCGTTTGGCGAGAGAAAAGCGCGCCTGGGCGTCGGCAACATCCTGCTCTTGAATGGCGCTGTCCAGAGTTGCCAGCAGCTGCCCCTTGCGAACCCGCTGCCCCGACTGCACCGGCAAAGAGGCGACTTTCCCAGGTATGCGAAATGCCACACGGGTCAAGTCTGCCGGCACCACACGACCGTGAAACTGCCGCAGGCTCTTTTCAACTGGCTGCCCCACGGTGTGGAGTTCCACCACCAGAGGTGGCGCAGTAACCTTGCCTGACTCGCTGCAACCTGTTAGAAACAACACCAGTAGACTGAACGAGATGAGTGCGTGTCTGATCGAGCTCACAGTCCGCCCTCCCGCACCCAGGGGCGTACTACTTGTCCATCTTTCAAATCGTCTACCCCGGCAACAACAATTCGGTCACCCGGTAGAAGCCCCGACTCGACCTCTCCCCCTGCACTAACGCTCACGGTTACCCTTTCGAGAGATGTTGAAACCTCATTGAAACGCCACACCTCCGCACTATTTTCTATCCGACTGATAATCGCATCCTCGGGCAACAACCAGCGGCCACCAATGAGGCTGGGATGTTCCAACTGCACTTGGGCCGACATACCAGAGCGTCCGGAAAAGTTGGCTGGCGGAGTCAAATTCAACGTAACCTGATGACTGTTGGTATCTGAATCAGGCTGCAAGTTGACTTCCTTGAGCTGAGCGTCGACCGCCACTCCGGGAAGCAAATCAAAGGTCACACGAAACTTGAGACTGGGCTCATCGGCCAACAAGTGCTGCCATTGATCGGGGAGATTGAAATTCACATCCAGTGACGACGTATCCTGCAAATTGATAACCGTCTGATGCGCGGGAACCACTTCAAAGGCGCGGTGGTAACTGAAAGCGATACTGCCATCAAAGGGCGCTTCCAGCTTACAGAACGACAACTGTTCGCGAGCACTTTCCAGTTTCGCCTTGGCCGCAGCCAACTCTGCCTGGGTTGTATCAAACTGGTCTTCGCTCACCAGCTGACGTTGAAACAATGTTTGAGCGCGATTGGCGCGGACCTGAGCCAGATCGAATTCCGCCTGTCTGGCCTCCAGGTTCAAGCGATAGTCAGTGGCATCAAGCTCCGCCAATACCTGACCGGCGCCAACACTGTCCCCCATTTTCACATGTAAGGTTT
>JALUYN010000368.1 GCA_027012915.1 Cellvibrionaceae bacterium | reverse complement strand
TCTCGTCATGACCCGATTCCGGCAGCACAGCCACGAGCCTGGGCTTGCCTTCCGTCAAGGTACCGGTTTTATCCACAATCAAGGTATCCACCTTGGCAAAACGCTCCAGGGCTTCGGCGTTCTTGATCAGCACACCCAACTGGGCGCCTCGCCCTGTCGCCGTCATGATTGACATGGGCGTAGCCAACCCCAATGCGCAAGGGCAAGCGATGATAAGCACCGCTACCGCAGACACGAGCGCATACGACAAAGCTGGCGCCGGTCCCCAGATGGCCCACGCCACAAAGGACAGGGCGGCTATGGCAATAACCGCCGGTACGAACTTGCCGGCCACCATATCGGCAAACTTCTGGATAGGCGCGCGGCTACGCTGGGCGTTGGCAACCATTTCGACAATCTGACTGAGCGTAGTATCCGCACCAACCCGGGTCGCCTCCATAACCAGGCTTCCGGTACCGTTGATGGTGGCCCCGGTGACCTTGTCTCCTTCCACCTTCTCTACCGGAACTGGCTCCCCGGAAATCATCGACTCATCAATGGAAGAGCGACCTTCAACAACCACGCCGTCAACGGGCACCTTATCACCGGGCCGAACACGCAGGTGATCACCGACCTTCACATCCTCCAGAGCGACTTCTTCCTCGGTTCCATCGGGCCGGATCAGGCGCGCCGATTTCGCGGCCATGTCCAGCAACGCACGTATGGCTTTACCTGTGCCCTCACGGGCCCTCAGCTCCATCACCTGGCCCAGCAGAACCAGCGTGACGATAACGGCTGCCGCCTCAAAATAAACGCCGACGTTTCCTTCAGAATCCCGGAAGCCTTCCGGGAAGATCCCTGGCACAAGGACCGCTACGATGCTGAAGATATAGGCCGCCCCAACTCCCATGCCGATCAGGCTGAACATATTCAGGTTCATTGTCCGAAACGAGATGTAACCGCGAGCAAAGAAGGGCCAGCCGGACCATAGGATTACAGGAGTAGCAAGCACCAGTTCAATCCAGAGTGACAAACGCTCACCGAAGAAGTCGCGAACCGCCATGACACCGATATAGGGAGTCATGGTCAAAATCAGCAAGGGCACTGAAAATGCCAGGGCAACCCAGAGCCGATGAGAAAAGTCCACCAACTCCGGGTTGGGCCCCTCATCTTCCGCGGTGGCCGATTCCTGCTCCAGTCCCATACCGCACAGAGGACATGCCCCGGGCTTTGTCTGTCGGACTTGAGGGTGCATGGGACAAGTGTAAACCACCCCCGAATACCCGGGTGGTACACGGTCATATGTTCGATCGTCGCCTGACGGTTTTTCATGATCTCCAGAACAATGGTGAGAGTGATCTGAATGAGAACTCACTTTATTGTTTTCCAGAGGCACAAGGTGCATCCCGCATTTCGGGCAATTCCCAGGCTCATCAGATATGACCTCCGGATGCATCGGGCAGGTATACTGGCCCTCCGACTCCTTCCCAGCACTATCTTTGATAGCAGAACTATTTTCTTTGGCAGACATCTTCCGATCATCCTTTCGATGGTTTCATACCATTCGAGCCTCTCAAGGTTCGACCTGGTCATAAGCAATGTAGTTGCCCTCTACTGCACTCCATTCCACTACGCCCGGATGAACTGAACCTGAAAAGCATTTCTGTGCTTTGCATTTTTTTGATCACCATCAACTTTTCGGTAAAGCCATTGCCCTGAGCTACGCGTCAAACCGGACTTTCAGCTGAAATTCAGTCTTTGCCTATAATCTGGTCAACTAAGCAACATAAAAGTTCGCTCGCCCCTTTTCAGAAGCTGGAGATACAAAAGATGGTCGGTCAGAGAATTATTCGCGTCGCGGTCAACGGTTATGGCGTTATCGGCAAACGGGTAGCGCAAGCCGTTGCGGTACAAAAAGACATGGCTGTGGCTGGCGTAGCTGATGTCGCGCAGGACTGGCGAGTGAGAGCAGCGCTGAGTAGAGGGTATGCCCTGTACGGCGCGACTGAAGAGCACGCCGTTGCCATGGGCGCAGCCGGGCTTGATGTCTCCGGCACGCTTGACGACCTGCTTGAGGCCGCGGACATCGTGGTGGACTGTACACCAAAACACCTGGCCAGCA
>JALUYN010000367.1 GCA_027012915.1 Cellvibrionaceae bacterium | reverse complement strand
TACCCAACAGGATCAACAGGGTGACCCTCGGTAGCTTGGTTTGAGTGGCGAGCCATTGCGCGCTGAGTCCCAGCAGCAGTAAAGAGCCTAATGAGGCAAGATGAGGCGCTATAACGTCGGTCTGCATGTGGTTTGAACTATACTCTTGGTCCGGTGCTAAATTTCGTATGACTCGTCAGTCTGTGGTGGTCATTTATTGGCGGTGTGGTTATGCTCTTGGCATACCAGTCAATAATAACAACCATAATATCGGGTGGTGATCATGGCACAGTCCATTGTAGTTTACGCAATTCCTTTGTATCTGATATTGATCTTTATCGAACTGATGGTCGATCGCTATCGCGGTACTGGCTATTACCGTCTTAATGACGCTTTCGGCAGCTTGTCGCTGGGGATTATGAGCCGCAGTTCAAAACTGATTGTGCTCAGTCTGGGCGCGTTGTTTATGGATCACGTCTTGCCTCAGGCGCGCTGGTTTGAAATGTCAGCAGACAGTGCCCTGACCTGGATCTTCGCCTTTGTCGCCTATGATCTGACCTATTATTGGTCCCACCGTATGGGGCACACCCTCAATCTGTTTTGGGCGGGGCATGCGATCCATCATTCCAGTGAAGAATACAATCTGACTACCGCATTGCGTCAAACCAGCAGCGGCATTTGGGGATGGGTATTTTCCATTCCAATGTTGATGCTAGGGGTGCCTGTCGAAGTTTATCTTACTTGCGCCGGGCTGAACCTGATCTACCAGTTCTGGGTACACACCCGTCATATCGACCGGCTTTGGAACTGGTTCGAATGGTTGATGGTGACACCGTCTCACCACCGTGTGCATCACGCCCAGAACGCTGTTTACATCGACAAGAATCACGGCGGCGTTTTTATTATCTGGGACAAAATGTTTGGTACCTTCCAGGCGGAGCTCGATGACGAGGCTATTATCTATGGCGTGCGTCGGCCACTCCATTCGTTTAACCCGGCTTGGGCCAACGTGCAGATCTGGTGGTCATTGATCAAGGACGCCTGGCGCACAGACAACTGGTGGGACAAATGTCGCATCTGGTTTATGCCGACGGGTTGGCGACCTGCCGATGTGGAGCAGCGCTACCCCATAGCCAAGTCTGATTTGGCGAAGTTTAAGAAGTATGACCCGCAAGTTGACAGTGCGTCTCAGTGGTATGGATTTGCTCAGCTGGCGATGAACGTTGGTCTGCTGATTTATTTCCTGTTCTTTATGAGCGGACTGGAGTTCGGGGTGTTACTGTTGGCGTTTATCGTGATCAGTTTGCCGCTAGTAACCACCGCCTGGCTGTTGGAGGGCCGCGGTCATCAATGGGAACTGTCTCGTTTGGTGTTTAGTGCAGCGGCCTACGTCATTGCTCTGCCTGTCATGTCTGTCACCAGTGCACAGGTGTTTGGTACTTATCTAATACTGAACGGCGCGCTCTATGCTTACCTATGGTGGGTGAAGGACGCGGATCACGAGGCTGTTTCTCCCAGCTGATTACCTATTATTGGGTGGCGCTTTTTCACCAAAGGTGTAGCGCCGCAACTTCCCGGAGCGTGCTAGGCTATCCATTAAACGCAATAGGGGAATGGTTATGGCAAAGGAAAGGGCGAAGGAAACGGCATTAATTACCGGAGCTTCTTCGGGGATTGGCGAGGCGCTGGCTTATCAGTTTGCCGATGCGGGGTTCAACTTGGTGCTGGTGGCTCGCAGCGTCAGTAAACTCGAGTCTTTGGCTCAGGAGTTGGCTGAAAGCTATTCGATAGAAGTAGGGGTTGAACCTCTCGACCTTTCGGTGCCAGGGGCTGCTCAGGAACTACGTCAGCGCTTAGTGGAGAAACATTTCACTATCGACGTGCTGGTTAACAATGCAGGAGTACTGGAGCACGGTCGTTTTGTGGATAAGGGGGTAGAGGATTTCAAGAAAATCATCGACCTTAATGTCTCTGGCCTAACCGAAATGTTGCACGCTTTTCTGCCTGCCATGCTCAAGCGAGAACGTGGCAGGATTCTCAATGTCGGCTCCATAGCCGCGTTTCAACCCGTGCCTTCGCTGGCGGTCTACGCTGCGTCCAAAGCCTATGTGTTGTCGTTGACTGAAGCA
>JALUYN010000366.1 GCA_027012915.1 Cellvibrionaceae bacterium | reverse complement strand
GTTCCGCCAGGGCACCCACGTGTCGGAAACTCTCGGCCTCGGCGACTATATGCCAGTGGCCGCCAGCGGTTCTTCACTGGCTAAAGCCAAAAATGGCCGCGTCGAGGTGTGGTTGACAAACTAGAAGAAATCGTGACAGCTGTTAGAATTTTATAAGTCTATCTACTAATTTGTGCACAATAAAATTTAAAATACCAGTCTTGTCCGGCGCCCTGCTTTAGATGAGAATGATTGGCAATTGGCTATATATCAACCCTCCGGGGCCATAACCTGGCTCATAGCCACTCCATATCATCGAATAAGGGCTCCCTATGAATACTCGTCGCCGGCTCGTCACCATCGCCATTTGCGTGGCCTTGTTTGCCGCATTCGCCGCTTACAAAACTCTGCAGATCAAATCCATGATCGAATTTGCAGAGTCCTTCCCCGAGCCCTCCGAAACTGTGGAAACCACCACCGTTGCAGAACTCAGCCTGCAGAGTCAGCTGTTCACTCTGGGTGAAGTTGTCGCACCGCAAATGGTCGAGCTGCGCAATGAGCTGGAGGGACGCGTCACTCAAGTCAACTTCCAGTCGGGCAGCAAGGTGAAGCAAGGGCAACTGTTGTTGCAGCAGGACATCGCTGAAGAACAGGCGCGACTCAAGGCCGCCCAGGCGCGCCTGAAACTGGCCAAGCTGGATCGCGAGCGGGTGCGCAAACTGCGTAAAAACCGCACCGTCAGCGAGGAGCGCCTGGATCAGGCCGAAGCCCAATACAATATCGCTCAAGCGGATATCGCCGCCCTGCAAGCCACCATCGACAAGAAAACCCTGCGTGCGCCCTTCGATGCGCACACCGGCCTGCACGAGTTCGAAATTGGCGAGCTGATTGCCGCCAACACTCTGATCACCACTCTGGTAGGTCTGAATGATTACCGCTGGGTGGACTTCACCTTGCCGCTGGGCAAAGCCGACGTCACGATCGGAACCCAGGTATCTATTTCGCAAACCAACGGCAAGCAGTTCACAGGCGAAATTATTGCCATGGATTCAGTGATGTCTGCCAACTCCCGCAATCGTCGCTTCCGGGCTAAGGTCAATACTGAAGAGCTGCCTCACAATGCCGCGGTTAATGTGCGCGTCGCCAGTGGTGACGCTCGTCAACTGCCGGTCATTCCCGCAACTGCGGTAAGACGCGACGGTATGGGTGACTACGTCTACATTCTGTTGCCTGACGAGCAGGGGCCAGCCAACGCCTACCGCGCCCAGCGCCGCTCCATTACGCTGTTGCCCGAGTACGCCAACGAGCAGGAAAACAGTGATACCAGCGCGCCACAGGTAGCGGTAATCAAGGGACTCAAAGTGGGCGAACTGATCGCAGTTAATGGTTCGTTCAAGCTTCGCGAAGGCCTGCTGACTTACGCCAAGTCGCGCCTGGTTCCCGAAACACACTGATCAGGAGCTTCCCATGTCGAGAAAATACGGCGCTCCGGCTTTTACGGATATTTTTGTCACGCGTCCGGTACTGGCCATCGTTATATCGCTGATCCTGGTACTGACCGGCATTCGCTCTGCGCTGGAATTACCCACGCTGCAATTCCCGAGAATTGAAAGTTCGTCCCTGGTGATTAACACCGCCTACGTCGGTGCCTCCGCCGATGTGGTCCAGGGCTTTATCACCGACCCCATCGAGCGGGCGGCGGCCACCGTTCCCGGCGTAGACTATGTGGACTCCAACACACTGGCGGGGCTCAGCACCGTTACCGTATGGCTCAAGCTCAATGAGAACAGTTCGGAAGCACTGGCCGAACTGACTACACGACTCAATCAGATTCGCTTTGAACTGCCCGCCGGCGCTGAAGATCCCTCCGTGGAAGTCAAACGCGCCGACCGCGAGAACGCCGTGTTCTATCTGCCGGTGCACACCGAAGGTCTGGGGCGCGCCGATGTCACCGACTATCTGATCCGACACGTCAATCCGATTTTATCGTCCATCAACGGCGTTCAGCGAATCGGCATTGAAGGCGCTCGCAACCCGGCCATGCGGGTGTGGATTGATCCATTAAAAATGACGGCTTACAACGTCAGTGCGATGGATATTCAAAGCGCACTGCGTGCCAACAACATTATCGCCACCATTGGTCAGAGCGAGAACGATCAACAGCGCATCAATCTGTTGACCGATACCACCCTGCAAAAGCCCAGCGACTTTGAACAACTGATCATCCGCAAGACCGACAGCGCGTTGGTGCGTCTCAGTGATGTCGCACGTATTGAACTGGGCGAGGAAGAAGGTGAAGTCAACGCGCGCCTGACTCAGGATGCCGCCGTATACATTTCCGTCTGGCCGCTGCCCGGCGCCAATGAAATTGCCATCGGCGACGATCTCTACATCAAGATGGACGAGATCAACAAAACCCTGCCCGATGGCATGGAAATCATGATGGGCTTCGATGGCACGTTGTATATGCGCGACGCCATCAAGGAAATTTTCACCACATTGATCGAAACCGTATTGTTGGTAGGTCTGGTGGTGCTGGCGCTGATGGGCTCAATTCGCACCGCCATCGTGCCTCTGGTGACCATCCCCATCTCCATTCTCGGCGCCACAGCCGCCATGACCATTATGGGGTTTTCGCTGAACCTGCTCACTATTCTCGCCATCGTGCTGTCGGTGGGACTGGTGGTGGATGACGCCATCGTTGTGGTAGAAAACGTGTCGCGCTATATGCGCGAGGGCATGAGCCGCACTCAGGCAGCACTGGCAAGTTCGCGGCAACTGCTGGCGCCGATTGTGGGTATGACCATCACCCTCGCTGCCGTTTATGCGCCCATCGGATTTCTGTCTGGTTTGACCGGGGTACTGTTCAAAGAGTTTGCGTTCACTCTGTCCATTGCGGTGATGATTTCCGGTGTGGTCGCGTTGACACTGTCGCCGATTATGAGCGCCTACGCCAATCCGGCCGACGGTCGCGAAGCGCCCATGACCAAGCGCGTTAATCACTACTTCGACAAGCTGCACCGCGCCTATGGTCGCTCGCTGGACAAAGCCTTTGCCTGGCAAAATCAAATTCTCGTCGGCGGTATTTTTATCGCGCTGCTGGCGGTGCCCTTTTATATGTTCTCGCAGAAAGAACTGGCGCCCATTGAAGACCAATCGTCCATCGGCATTATCGTAGAGGCCCCGGCAGATTCTTCGCTGGAATACAGTACCGACTACATGCACGACGTTGTGGATACCCTGATGGCAACACCGGGTTCTATTAAGATGTGGCAAATCGTTCGCGCCAATGCCGCGTTTGGCGGTTTGATTTTCAAGCCGTTCAACGAACGCGAGAAAAGCGTGCAGGAAACCTTGCCCGAAGTCTTTGCTGCCGCCTCCGGCATTACCGGCCTGCGCGTACTGCCGATGCTGCTTCCACCACTGCCCACCGCCGGCAACTTTGATGTAGAGCTGGTGATTCAGTCCTCGGAAAGCCACGAAGACATGAACAAGTACGCACAGCAAATGGTCGGCGCCGCCTATGCCAGTGGCAAGTTTATGTTTGCCAATACAGACCTGAAAGTGGATTTGCCACAGATTCGTTTTATTCTCGACCGCGAGCGCATTGCCGATCTGGGCATGGACCTGGCCAGCGTCAGTCAGCAACTCGGAGTTTTGCTGTCGGGTAACTACGTCAATCGCTTTGACTACAACGACAAGGCCTATCGAGTTATTCCCATGGTGGAAGGCTACGCCAAGCGCACCCCAGAGGCTCTGATGGATTTACAACTGCGCACGCCGACGGGTGACCTGATTCCCGTATCGGATATCGCCCGCCAGGAAAAAATTACGGCGCCGCGTGTGCTGGGCAAGTTTCAACAGAAAAAATCGTTCCGCGTTTTTGGCGGTCTGATTCCCGGCACCACCAAAGAGCAGGGACTTAAGGCTCTGGAAGACGCCGCAGCGGAAATACTGCCCGAGGGCTACACGCTGGATTACGCTGGCGAATCACGTCAACTTCGACAAGAAGGCAGCACACTGGTAGGCGTACTCGGCATTGCGTTGATCTTTGTGTACTTTGTACTGGCCGTGCAGTTCAACAGCTTCCGCGACCCACTGGTGGTACTGATAGGTTCCGTGCCTCTGGCACTGGCCGGCGCATTGATGTTCCCGTTCCTGGGCTGGACCACCATTAATATCTATTCACAGATTGGCTTTATTACTCTGGTGGGGCTGATCGCCAAGAACGGTATTTTGATTGTGGAATTTGCCAACCATTTACAGGCCGAAGGTTTGAAGAAATTCGACGCCATTAAGAATGCCGCCGAAACCCGCCTGCGCCCGGTATTGATGACGACCGCGGCAACGGCCCTGGGCCACTTCCCCCTGGTACTGGTTACCGGCGCCGGCGCCGAAGCGCGCAACAGTATCGGTATCATTCTGGTGGCGGGCGTGGTTATCGGCACCATCTTCACGCTGTACGTTTTGCCTTGCGTGTACCTGCTGATGGCAAAAGAGCACAGCGCTGACGAAGTGGATCCGGAACACGCAGCAGAGCAAGATTTGTCGATGAGCTATATCAGCGGGAATTAATAAGCCTGACAAAACGAGGAGCTGGTCAGGTCACCAGCTCCTGCTCAAACACACAGACATCGCCCGTGGTCTTGGCGCACTTCTTGGCCACGGCGGTCCAACTTGAAACCTGCTGCGCACACTTATCGGTGTACTCGGGAAGAATCACAGCAGTAGCAACGGTCATCAATGGGAAACTGCGGGATTGGCCATAGCGATCAAGCCCGACGATGCAATTGGCCTCACGGTGCGGCTCGTCGTAGAGATCAACCACCTGCTGTTCATAGCGGTGTTTCACTTCAGTAGCCCAGTCCACGGCATCGCCGGCCAGCACCACCACTTCAAAATCATCACCACCAATATGAAACGGCAAGTGATCACGGTCACTGCACTCACGCAGCACGTTGGCCAGCAATAAAATAGCGTCATCGCCACGGCGATGGCCGTACTGATCGTTGAACACTTTGAAGTGATCCAGATCGAAGTACACCACCGAGTAAGGCATTTCCTCACCCCGCAACTTGGCCTGCATCTCGGAAAGGGGCACCTGCCCGGGCAGGGTAGTCAACGGATTGGAATGAATAGCGCGTTTGATGCGGGCGTCGTTAATGACCTTCAACAACTTACGGGCGGTTCCCACACCCAACAGTATGCCATTTTGCACCACCATAAAATGTTGGCTCAAATACTCTGAGTCATCGTGATCGGTCATTTCGGATGCGACATCGGTCAACAGGGTCTGGTGTTCGAACTGATAAAACTCCGTATCCATAAACTGCGACACCGGTTTCTTTTCAAACAGCTCGCGCCCCAGGCGCATTCCGAAGAGCTCGTTAACGCGGGAGCGATACATCACTCCCAACGGCCGGCAATGACTGTCGACAACACCAACGATGGACTCGCTCATATCGGCAAACATTTCTCCCAGCTCCATCATATTGAGCTGTGGAGAAACCACCTTGATGGGCTCCATAATCTCCTGAACAGTACCGTCCAGCGAGTCAAACTCCATATGGGTAATAATCGACTGCGTTAGATAATCGGACACCACAAACCTCTGAACAAAAACCGTCCGTCCAGATCAGGCAATGAGGGACCCATTCAAGCTCAATTGCTGGCAACCAGATCGCGTTGCTGGCGAAGCTTAAGGATGGCTTTTGCCTCTTGATAATCCCACTGCTTGATACGTAGACGATAATAGCAGGCCTGCTTTTGCGGCCCTTTCGGCAAACGCGCGCACTCACTGCGCACGGCCTTGTAGTCGGCAACGATATTCTGCGCCATGACTTCCAGCGATTCGCTCGCTGAAACAATTCCGGAGAAAAGAGCTCCCCAAACGCAACACATCACACTCCACCGTTTGGCAACAGCCATTTTCGATACCCCGGAAAATAAACAGGGGAAGGAGTTTAGGGGTTAAAAGCTACAAAATGATGACAAATGCGCCAGAAGCGTATTGATCAAGGCTTTCGGGAAAAAGCGTGTGCTGCTCTCGAAATATCCCTTGCTTATGGCGCATAAAAAAATACCCGCATCGATTGATGCGGGTATTTTGGCTCACCTTGAGATGTTTTTACACACTCTCACTCGGCCCCATTTTTGTTTCCTCACAAGCCAAACGCTTAGAACTGATAGCGAACCTTCGCCATATACTGTCGCGGAGCAATCAACTGTTCGCCCGTGGCAGCTACGCCGAAGACGTCGGTCATGCGCGAGTTAACGCCTTCTTCGTCGAACAGATTCAGGGCCATCAGATCAAAACCCCAAGTTTCACCGGGCAGGTCAAAGGATGCCACCAGGTTCACAACTTCGTAGGAATCTACATGATCCACGTCCGGGTTGTCGAAGATACGCTGACTGAAACCACCGCGGTAGGTGTACTGCACGGTACCGCTGAATTCAGTACCAGAATCCCAAACGGTTTCGTAACGCAGGCTGATATCCGCAGTCAGATTCGGAGCCTTCGCCAACTCGTTGCCTTTAACATCCTGGCGCAGTGCGTAGCGAACAGTCTGGTCGAAACTCGCGGCAGCGGGCACGTTATCCAGCGCTTCGAACGAAGAGGTAATTTCGGTATCCAGCGCAGATACTTTCATATCCAGCGTCCAGGCTTCCGCCAGCAGCGCCAGTACTTCCAGTTCTACACCTTTAACTTCTGATTCGGGAATATTGCCAACACCGCCCTGGAAAGGCTCGGGATCGGTCGCCTGGAACTGCATGTTTTTGTAGTCGTACAAGAACGCCGCCAGGTTGGTGCGTACACGGCCATCGAGGAATTCAGCTTTAAGGCCCAGTTCGTAAGCGGTAATACGCTCGTCGGCGTACGCAGGACTGGCCAGCGCTGGAGTACCATCGGTATCGTCACCGTAGGTCAGGTTGCTGCCACCGGGTTTAAAACCGCGAGTCCAGGATGCGTATACCATGGCGTCTTCGGCAATATCGTGTTCAACGGCAATACGACCGGTAACTTCTTCCGTTGAGGTTTTAATAATGTCCGGCGTGGTGACAAAGAAGTTGCGCACTTCACTGTCCACTTCATCGTGGGTATAACGGGCACCGGTAATAAATCGAGTTTCGTCCGAGAAGTGATAGGTCGTTTGACCGTAAATGGACAGGGACTCACGGTTATTCAGTGAATCGGTGACAAAGCCAACGTCACCGCCGAACACGGCCGGGAAACTGGCTGGGTAGCCGTCGAGAACACCATTGCCATTGCGATCAAGCCCCTCGCGAATCAGACCTTTAATCTCGGTATCCAGATAAAAGGCACCGACGATCCAGTCCAGATTACCAAACAGCGGCTCATTGGAAATAAGGTTCAGCTCGAAGGTTTTGGTTTTTGGGGAGCTGATTTCCGGGTCGTACTCACTGACTGTTACCGCCGGATTAAGCGCGTAAGAATGCCGATCGTTATCACGTCGAATATAGATATCGTCTTTCTGCCAGCTGGCCAGAGTCTTCAGCGTGGCGAATTCCAGATCAGTTTCAAGAATGGCGCCGTATACTTGTGACTCCAGTTCATAGCGACCTTCGGTATCCTGGGCCAACTTGCGATCACTATGTGTCGGATCGTAGATACCCTTAATGGCAGCACCGTTTGAATCTTCTTTAAAGTACTGTCCGAAGATGCGCAGGCTTGAGGTATCACTCAGTTCGAACAACCAGTCAGTGCGGGCACTGAAGTTGTCGGCCTGATCCAGGTCCTGACCGGTGAGAATGTTTTCAGAAAAACCATCGCGCTCGTAGTTGGTGATTGAGGTGCGCATGGCAACGCTGTCGGAAATGGGCACATTGATGGACGCACGCACTTTGCGCTGATTGTAGCTGCCTACAGTAACATCCGCCTTGCCGTAAACCTCATCGAAAGTAGGCGCTTTGGTAATAACGTTGATGGCGCCGCCAGTGGAGTTCTGACCGAACAAAGTGCCTTGAGGTCCACGCAGAGCTTCGATGCGATCTACGTCGATAAAATCAGCCTGCAACGCAAAGGGCGAAGCCACGTAGATGCCATCCATATGGAAAGATACGGAGGGGTTGGCTACAGCGTTTTGGTTGGCTTCGTTACCAATACCGCGAATTGCGATTACGGTTTTAAAACCTTCGTTTTTGGTGATGGTGACGCCGGGTGCTACGCCACTCAGATCCACAAAGGAATTGATGTTTTTGTTATCCAGATCGTCGCCAGTCAATGCGGTCACGGCCTGGGAAATATCCTGCAGGCTTTCACTGCGCTTTTCTGCCATTACCAGAACTTCTTCCAGTTGGTAGTCGGCGGCGCTGGCATTACCAGCAATCAACGAAGCCACTGCCGCGCTCAACAGGGTTCTGCCATTAGGGTTGAAATTCATGGGGTGTCCTTCTGCTCTAAGATTGAAATTCTGTCTCTTTTTTCAGGTCTAGTGCCTGCTATTTTTTTAACTTGACCAGCTTGTCGACAATTTCTGCCAGCTCAGGTTTGTGCTCGCGAATTTCATCGGGGGTTAGGCCATGCAACTCGTGCGGAAATACCAACCACTCATTGGTTTCGTGGATGTAGTAGTCCGGTGTTTTATCGGTCTGATTGTTTTTGGGTTTGAAATACGGAGTCGCGATACGAATCTCGGGCGCGTTCTTTTTACAGGCATCTTTCAGATCCAACACGGTTTGTTGAATACTCAAACCGGAATCGTAGACATCGTCGACAATCAACAGCGAGTCTTCAGACTCCAGGCGCTTGATCAAATAAGTCAGGCCGTGCACCTTCACATGACGACTGCGCTCGCCGATCCCCGTGTAGGAAGAGGTGCGAATGGCTATGTGATCGGACTCCACCCCCATTACGTCCAACAGCTCCTGAACCGCGATACCGACAGGGGCTCCACCACGCCAAACACCGACAATGTAGTTGGGGCGATAACCGCTTTCGTAGACCTGCAACGCCAGTTTGAAAGAATCCTCCAGCAACGTCTGGGAACTGATATACACCTTTTCCAAAATAAACTCCGCGATAAAAACACACAAAAAAATGCATCGCACAGAAATCCGTGCAATGGGCACCGAGTAGTTCGGTATCTAACTTTTATTTAACTTTAACTGCCCGAGGAACCGCGAAATCGCCTGCCGGGAATTCCCTGTCAGGGGCCAAAACAGGTTTAAAAAACAAAAACCGGTTTGATTGTTAATCGGTGAATAGTTGCCCCAAAATATGGGTGGCAGCTACGGCGCGATCATCCCCAAGAATACTGAATACAAACAGTCGCTCTCGAATGTCGCGACACTGCTGCATTCGCAACTGTAACAATGGTGTAGCATTATAATCGAGAACGATAAAATCTGCCTCTTTTCCAACCTGAAAGTTGCCAATTTGTGCATCCAAATCCAGTGCACGAGCGCCACCCAAGGTGGCCATGTAAAAAGATTTTTCCGCGACTAGCTGGTCACCCCGAAGTTGCTGCACTTTATAGGCGTCGCTCATGGTTTGCAGTAGCGACAAACTGGTGCCGGCACCGACGTCGGTCCCCAACCCCACTTCAAAACCAAAACGCTGCGCTTGGGGTAAATCAAAAAGACCACTACCAAGAAACAGATTAGACGAAGGACAGAAAGCCACCGACGATTGCGTGTCCGCCAAACGCTGGCACTCACTGTCGCACAAATGAATACCGTGAGCAAAGACGCTGCGCTTACCCAGCAGACCATACTGCTCGTAGACGTGAAGGTAGTGATCGGAATCGGGAAACAGCTCCTGCACCCAAACCACTTCGTGTTCGCTTTCCGACAGATGCGTCTGCATATAGACATCGGGGAACTCGCGCAGCAAGCGGCCGGCACTTTGCAATTGGGCATCGCTGCAAGAGGCGGCAAAGCGCGGCGTCACCGCGTACTGCAAACGACCGCGTCCGTGCCAGCGTTCGATCAGTGCGCGGCTTTGCTGGCAACCGGACTCCGCGGTATCGCGCAGGCTTTCGGGCACGTGTCGATCCATCAACACCTTGCCGCAGATCATGCGCAGATTTCTGCGCTCGGCCTCAGTGAAAAACGCCTCTACCGATTGTGGGTGTACCGAGCCAAACACCATAGCCGTGGTGGTACCGCTACGCAGTAACTGCGTGAGGAAAAACTCCGCCATGCGTTCGGCGTGCCTGACATCAGCAAATTTTTCTTCGGCGGGAAACGCATACTGTTGCAGCCAATCCAGCAGCTGTTCGCCACCGGAGGCAATCATTTCTACCTGAGGGAAGTGCACATGGGTATCGACAAAGCCGGGCACTATCAGAGCATCACGGTAGTGGGTCAGCGGCACATCTTCGGATAGGTTGGGGAGTAACTCGGCGGCATCACCGGCAGCGGCAATGTGACCATCTTCTACCAGCAACAGGCCATCGGCCCAGTACTGCCAAGCCTGGTCACCAGCTACAGCGGGATCATCGAGAAAGTGCAATATCTCGCCGCGAAAGGCCTGAAGCTGCCCTGCAGCCGCTGACGACTTCACCACTTGGTTTGCAACTCCGCTATCAACAAAATCCTGAATTCAGAATCAAAGGAACACAAACTTGGCCACAAACACCGCAGCCAGTACGTAGACACTCAGAGTGACTTCGCGGTAGCGACCACTGAGCACCTTAATAACAGCGTAGCTGATAAAACCCAAAGCAATGCCGTTAGCGATGGAAAACGACAGCGGCATCATAACCGCGGCAATAATCGCCGGCGCCGATTCGGTAATGTCGTCCCAATCGATTGCGGACAAACCCGACGTCATCAGTACCGCCACATACAGCAGTGCACCTGCGGTAGCATAGCCGGGCACCATGCCCGCCAGAGGCGACAAAAAGATACACACCAAAAACAGCCCGGCACAAACAACCGCCGTAAGTCCGGTGCGACCACCGGCGGCAACCCCGGCGCTGCTTTCAATAAAGCTGGTAGTAGTGGACGAGCCGATCAGAGAACCAAACATACTAGCGGAGCTGTCCGCCATCAGTGCCTTGCCCATCTGCGGCAGGTTGCCGTCTTTGTCGAGCAACTTGGCGCGGTCCGCAACCCCCATCAGGGTGCCAGCGGTGTCGAACAGGTCCACAAACAGAAACGCGAAGATCACACTGATCATTCCCACTTCCAATGCACCGGCGATATCCAACTGCATAAACGTCGGCGCCATGCTCGGCGGTGCCGAGATCACACCCTTGAATTCCACCAGCCCCAGCAACAGACTGATCAGAGTAATTGCCAGAATACCCAACATCACCGCGCCGGTAACCTGGCGATAGGCCAGAGCCACAATCAGGAAAAAGCCCAGAGCAGTGAGAATCGGTGCCGGTTCGGTCAAATCACCCAGGGTAACGAGGGTCGCCTGACTGTCCACCACAATACCCGCCGTTTTGAGAGCAATAATGGCCAGAAACAAACCCACCCCGGCCGCCAGCGACTGGCGCAAGGTCATGGGGATGCTGTTGATGATCCACTCACGAATTCTGAAAACACTTAATAGAAAAAAGACCACACCGGAGACAAAGACCGCTCCCAACGCCACCTGCCAGCTGTAGCCCAGCTCGCCCACCACCACAAAACTGAAGAAGGCATTGAGCCCCATCCCCGGTGCCAGGGCGATGGGATAGTTGGCGTAGACCCCCATAATCAGGCAGCCCATGGCCGCTGCCAGACAAGTGGCCACGAATACCGCGCCGTGGTCCATGCCCGCCGCCCCGAGAATATTGGGGTTGAGGAAAATGATGTAGGCCATGGTGAGAAAAGTGGTCAGGCCGGCAATGACTTCGGTCTTGACGCTACTGCCGCGCTCCTGGATCGCGAAGCAACGCTCCAGCCAGGGCGCGTGTGCCAGCTTGCCGCTACTGCTTTCGGGCTCCGGGCTCGCGGATTTCGCCATTGTCTTGCTCCACCTATGTTCTCGTTTGATTCGCGCGGCATTCTACTACAGCTGAGCTACCTGCGCTGTCGCTTCTGTTACCAGACGTAAAAAAGCAGCAGACTAGGGCCTGTTAACACTAATTCTGATGCTTCTGTTGCGTCTCAAATCGCGCCAATCTAGGCGCGAGAAGTGAGTTTAGTGGTTCTAAACGAGCGACGAGCAACAACGAGTGGCG
>JALUYN010000365.1 GCA_027012915.1 Cellvibrionaceae bacterium | reverse complement strand
CTCCTCGTGACCGCACTGGCTGCAAACATGGGTTGCCATATTTTCCACCACGCCCAGCACCGGCACGTTGACCTTACGAAACATCTCCACACCTTTTTTGGCATCGAGCAGGGCGATATCCTGTGGGGTGGTGACCACCACAGCCCCGGTCAACGGCACCTTTTGCGACAGGGTCAACTGAATGTCTCCGGTACCTGGCGGCATATCGATCAGCAAACAATCCAACTCCGGCCACAGCGTCTGGTTTAACAGCTGCAACAACGCGCCGCTGGCCATAGGCCCGCGCCATACCATAGGCGTTTTTTCATTTACCAGGTTACCCATGGAGAGCGCCACGACGCCCTGTGCTTCAATGGGCCTCATGGCTTTGTTATCCACCACCTCGGGGCGCGCTTCATCAATACCCAACATCATGGGTACGCTGGGACCGTAGATATCCGCGTCCAGCACCCCAACCTTCCACCCCAGATCGCGCAGCGCCAGTGCCAAATTGACGGTGGTCGTGGATTTTCCAACCCCGCCCTTGCCCGATGCGACCGCCACAATATGACGAATGGAAGCCAGTGGATTGGCTTGAGATTGCGTATTACTCATAACAGCTCCAGTGTGATAATTGCCCTTCAACCAGGCACTAAATAGTTGCCGGGTTAATACTGCATGCAACCTGCAAAAATGCTATAGTTGCGCGCTTTTTAAGCGGCACCATTTTTCAGCAAACGCGTCCCAACGCGTGAGTGACAATAGCAAGCCCGCCCATCATTTAGAAAGAGATGAATACTAGCATGACTGAGCGTCGAAAAATCCTGGTAACCAGCGCCCTGCCCTACGCCAACGGTTCCATTCACCTGGGCCACCTGGTGGAATATATCCAGACTGATATCTGGGTGCGATTCCAAAAGCTGCGCGGCCATCAGTGCACCTACGTCTGCGCCGACGACGCTCACGGCACCGCCATTATGCTCAAGGCCGAGCAATTGGGACTGACGCCAGAACAACAGATCGCCAATGTTAAAGCCGAGCACGAAAAAGACTTTGCGGACTTTCACATCGCTTTCGATAACTTTCACTCCACTCACTCGGAAGAAAACCGCGAACTGTCGGAGCTGATCTACAATCGTCTGAAAACCAACGGTCATATCGCCAGCCGCAGTATTACTCAAGCTTACGATCCGGAAAAAGAACTGTTTCTGGCCGACCGCTACATAAAGGGCACTTGCCCCAAGTGTAAAGCCGAAGACCAGTATGGCGACAACTGCGAAGTCTGTGGTGCCACCTACTCACCCACTGAATTGATCAATCCCAAATCCGCGATCTCCGGAGCCACTCCGATTGAGAAGGAATCCGAGCACTTCTTCTTTAAGCTGCCAGAATTTGAAGGCTTTCTGAAAGAGTGGACTCGCGCCGGCCACCTGCAGGACGAAGTTGCCAACAAGCTGGCCGAGTGGCTCGACAGTGGTTTGCAGGAATGGGATATCTCCCGCGACGCTCCCTACTTTGGCTTTGAAATTCCCGGAGAGAAAAACAAATTCTTCTACGTCTGGCTCGACGCCCCGATTGGCTACATGGCCAGCTTTAAAAACTACTGCGCCCGCAACGATGTGGATTTTGACGAATACTGGAAAGCCGATTCCGACGCCGAGCTGTATCACTTTATCGGCAAGGACATCGTTAATTTCCACGCTCTGTTCTGGCCAGCCATGCTCAGCTCTGCCAACTTCCGCACACCCACCAAAGTGTGTGTTCATGGCTTCCTGACCGTGAACGGACAGAAGATGTCCAAATCCCGCGGCACTTTCATTAATGCACACAGTTATCTCGATCATCTGAACCCCGAGTACTTGCGCTATTACTTCGCCGCCAAGCTGAGCAGCTCGGTGGACGATCTGGATCTGAACCTGGACGACTTTATTCAGCGCGTTAACAGCGATCTGGTGGGCAAGGTAGTGAACATCGCCAGCCGTACCGCCAAATTTATTCAGAAGTCCGGCGGCACTCTGTCTAACAGCATCGCCGATGAAACCCTGTGGCAGCAGTTTGTCGATGCCAGTGACATTATCGCCGGCCACTATGAAGCCCGCGACTTCGGCAAGGCCATGCGCGAGATTATGGCG
>JALUYN010000364.1 GCA_027012915.1 Cellvibrionaceae bacterium | reverse complement strand
GATGACCGAGACGAAACCATTATCTACCGGGTCGACCTCCGGAATGATCGTCGCCTCATCTACACCCATCCCTTTCAACGCGTAACGGCAAACTTCCAGTGTCACCCCGTCCTTCTTCATTTGTTTAAGAGTCGTCTGGAATTTCTGTACCTCGGCCAGCTCTGCCTCATTAAATGATGCGCTGTCAGTCGAAAGCAGTTTCACCACAGGCCCGTGAAAAACGATGGCGATGTTGGGATCTTTCGCAAGTGCCTTCACTTCAGGTGCTTTGTAGGAGTTCTTTATTACCAAGAAAACGGGGTTAACGACCTTGGGATCTCCTTGGCTCACCTCGTAGACAGCGTCATAGTTTTTAACGCCCTTCAGAGCATTGTCGTACCCGGCTGCACCTGCAGGTAAAGACATCAGGACCATATAGATGGCCGCAAAGAAGATGGGGGGAATTCGGCGAAGTATGCTTTTATAATTCACGCTCATGACAAATCTCCTTGAGGGATAGGAACTTGTTTTTTTGTCAGCCAACCCATAAAAATGCTCCAGAATCTAAAATATTCTCCCTAAGCTAATACAGGTACGATATATCATAAATGTACCAATTTGGAGCAAGTTGGGGTTCTAGCAGTCGAACACACGAAGCTGAAATAGACCTGAAAACAGTTGCCAGGCATGCAGTTGAAACCGGACAGTTGAAACCGCAGACTGAAACCGGGACAGATCTATTTGAAACCAAAATAGGTCTAGTTGAAACCGGGACAGATCTATTTGGGGTGAAAATAGGTCTGTGGGATGAAAATAGGTCTGTCCTGAGGGCGAGCATGCCGACCGGTTTGAGCTGCTGGCTGCGGAGGTTCTGAAACAATGGCAGGAGAGTGCGGTGCCAAGCGAGCACAGCCCCGATAGCAAGGTGCTCAGCTGCTCCATCGGGATTTGTCAGGGCCTGGCCAACGAGTTTGATTCAATCGACGACATGATCCGAAGGGCCGACGAAGCCCTGTATTGCGCGAAAAAACAGGACCGCGCCAGATACGTAGTGGCCTAATCCTCGGGCATGTGTTCGAACAGACTGCCCAGCCCCGACTGGGGACTGAGCTTGCCGCACAGTCGCAAAGCCTCCCAGAAACTGACCTGATTAGCGGTCAGTATCGGCTGCCCGATTGCCTGCTCCAGATCGGTGAGCCAAGCTGAAGAGTGGAGAGCTGTGTCTGGCATCAGCAGGGCGTCGGCCTCTTCCCTGACGTTGGCCAGAGCGAATTCGATAACCGCGTCTTTCTCAAGCAGACCGACTTCCGCGGCTGTGATGATGCCTCGGCTGGCCAGGTGCACGACCTCGATATCGAAATGATTCAGGAATGCCCGGAATCGCTGCGCGACCTCCTCCGGGTAGGTGGCAGCGATGGCCACCCGTTTGGCGTCAATGGCTTTTACCGCTCTGGCGAATGCCATTGCTGTCGTCGAAGCCGGTACACCGAGCAGTTTCTCGAGCGTATCGATCTGCTGGCGAATGCCATCTAGGCCGAGCACAAAACTGGCGCTGGTGGAGGTCCACATCACCGACTCAATCCCTGAGCCAGCCAGCGCTTCTGCACCCTTGGAAAGCCGGCTGACGCTGCCCATCTCACTGAGGGCTTCAACGGTGTGGGCGTCCTCCAGGAATTCAGTGTGGATGAGGGTTATTTGCGCCGGGGGCTCTATCATGGAACCCATCAGGGGATAATCATCTTCGGCCGCATGGCCCGGGTAGAGGAACCCGAGTCTGGCTGGAGGCGGGGTGTGGCTCATAGAACGCTCCCTCACTGGCAGAGATTGACGTGCCTGTACAATAGACCAAAACTGGCAACTCAGCAGTCTTTGGAGAGTAGCGATGGAGAATAGCTATGGAGAGTAGCTATGGAGAGTAGCGATGGAGAGTAGCGATGGACAGCCAATGGTTACTGATCTTTGCTGATGCGCTCCTGATCCTGCACACGATACTGGTGGCCTTCGTCATCCTGGGACTGGTGGCCACATTCGCTGGCTATTTCCTGAATTGGCGGTGGGTGCGCAATTTCTGGTTCCGTCTGAGCCACCTGGCGGTTATTGCTATTGTGGTTCTGCAATCATGGCTGGGTGTGT
>JALUYN010000363.1 GCA_027012915.1 Cellvibrionaceae bacterium | reverse complement strand
TCGTGACCACGGTGGAACACCAGTAATTGCTACACGGAATTACGGTCAAGATATTGATAAAAAAAGCATGGATTGGTGCTTATACAAATACCGACATTTGGTTGAAAATGCATTTGCAAGAATTAAACAATATCGAGCTATTTCAACTAGATACGATAAGTTAGAGCGAAATTATGCCAGCATGGTATCGCTGGCATTTATGTTAATGTGGTTGCCGATGTATTGTTGAGCAAAATATGTACAGCAAAGATCAACACGCCCTAGTCAATACAGCATAATCCTAGTGAGCGACACGTAACAGGAACACATAGACAACTCCCAACCCACTGATAAATATAACATTTAAAAGTTGGCCCAAGTGCTGCAACAGCGGTAATAAATGTATGAAGCCTGTTGACTAAAACAGCTCAGCTATTCATTGCACGAAGAGGATCCAAATGAAAACACTCGCACTTTCTACTCTGTTTGCCGCAAGCCTGTGTGCACTGCCTGCCGTTGCCCACGTTGAAGTGGATAACCAGTGTAGACACAATGACTCCCTGTGAAATGCTAGCCTCCGCATTTTCGTGGGTTAGCTGAAAGCCAGTGCCATAATTAGTTTGTTCAATACTAAATCAATTTGGAGGCTAGCATGAACAAACATAGCATGATTTTTATCGGTTTGGATACGCACAAAGAATTCCATGAAGTCGCGTATTGTGAAGAACATCGCGGGGCGAGTCCGGTTCACTATGGGCGCATCCCCTCTTCCAAGGTCAGCGTTAAAAAGCTGCTCCGTCAGTTTGAATCGAAATACCCGGGCGCTACACTGCATTTTGTTTATGAAGCGGGTCCGTGTGGCTACTGGATTTACCGGTTAATCACCAGCCTGGGTCACTGTTGTTATGTCGTTGCCCCTTCTCTTATTCCTAAAAAGCCCGGAGAGCATATTAAAACTGACCGCCGTGACGCCTTGAAGTTGGTGAAGTTACTAAAGTCCGAAGACCTCACGCCCATCTATGTGCCTGAGCCGGAAGATGAAGCCGTTCGGGATTTATCTCGTGCTCGTGAAGCGGCAATGAAGGATTTAAAAGAAGCCAAGTATCAGCTTAAAGCCTTACTGCTTCGCAACAACATTCGTTACGAAGGCACGGCCAATTGGTCGAAGAAACATCTGCGCTGGCTTACCGAACTCATATTGCCTCATCCTGCCCAGCAAATCGTTTTGCAGGAACAACTACAAACCATTGAAGAACGCATTCGGCGATTAGAACGGTTGGATAATGAGTTAACCCACCATGTATACCAATGGCGTTACTACCCTGTCGTAAAATCCATCCAGGCTATGCGGGGCGTGCGTCTACTGGTCGCTGTCGGCGTCATTGCTGAATTAGGCGACTTACACCGCTTCGACCATCCCAGAAAACTCATGGCTTATCTGGGCTTAGTACCCAGTGAGCAATCATCAGGTGGAAAGCGGCACTTAGGGGCTATTACCAAAGCAGGCAACGGCAGAGCCAGGCGTTTACTGATTGAAGGTGCGCACAGCTATCGTTATCCGGCCAATGTCTCTACCCAAATACAATTAAGACAAGAAGGCTTACCCAAAGACATTGTCGATATTGCCTGGAAAGCACAGCTTCGCCTGTGCAAACGCTACCAGCGTATGAGTAAGAGAGGTAAGCACTACAATCTCATCATTACGGCGATTGCCAGAGAGATGGCAGCTTACATATGGGCTATCGCGAAAGAAGTGGTACTCACACCGGTTAATCCAAAACTAAGACTAAGCCGAGTACCTGCATGATAAACGAGTTTGAGCTAACGCATTCGGATCGGGCCGCGGAATGTGGCACAACCTACGAGGGTGTTATGATGGCAATCACTTAACCGTGATTGACCCACGCGCATAGACTGATGAGAAGGTGCCACGGCGGATTGAGTAAGGTAGGCGCTGTTCACTGAAGAGTGAATAATCCACGAATACCAGCATGACAACCGACGACATTACTGCCCCATCCGGTGCGTTAGCTCATTTATTTTGAGTGAGAAATACAACTGATTATGGACTGAAAGAGTGTCAGGGAAGCGCTCGTTCAGGGTTGACAAAGGGAGTCATACCAACACCCCGCTTAGGGG
>JALUYN010000362.1 GCA_027012915.1 Cellvibrionaceae bacterium | reverse complement strand
CACATCTGGATCGCAAACAGCCTGGCAAACAAACTACTCAAGCACATACGGCGCAAGCCACGCCAAACCCACGTCCCGCTGAGAGACACAAAACTGACAAAACGGGAAAAACAAATATTGCGCCACCTGAAAGACGGCCACACCAACCAGGCAATCGCTGACCTGATTTTCGTCAGCGAGCACACAATCAAGAGCCACCTCTATAGCACCTATCGAAAAATAGGTGTACGCACACGATTAGAAGCCAGCAATTGGGTGATGGATAATCTGGGCTTGGTGCTCCAAGATTAAGGCTCAATCACACCAACTAAAGCAGAAATTCGAAAACAAAAAAGGCGAGCCGGTTTCCCGACTCGCCTTTCTCACAGGTAATTAGCTGTTACTAATTACTTGTTTTGGTTTTCCATCTGAGCCTTCATCAGGTCACCCAGAGTAGCTGGCTTAACCTGCTCGGCTTGCTTGGCAGAGTGCTCTTTAATAGCAGCTTTCTCTTCAGCAGCGTCTTTCGCTTTGATGGACAGGTTGATGCCACGGTTTTTGCGGTCAACGTTCAGGATAACCACTTCAACCTCATCACCTTCGTTCAGGGCGTTGCGAGCATCTTCAACCTTGTCGCGGCTGATTTCAGAGGCTTTCAGTACACCTTCAACGTCGTCGGCCAGAGTTACGATAGCCGCTTTGGCGTCAACTTCTTTAACTGTACCGGTAACGATAGAACCTTTATCGCTAGTAGTTACGTAGTCAGAGAACGGGTCGCTGTCCAGCTGCTTGATACCCAGGGAGATGCGCTCGCGCTCTGGGTCGATAGCCAGGATAACGGTTTCCAGCTCGTCGCCTTTCTTGTACTTGCGTACAGCTTCTTCGCCAGCTTCCTGCCAAGAGATGTCGGACAGGTGAACCAGACCATCGATGCCGCCGTCCAGACCGATAAAGATACCGAAGTCAGTGATAGACTTGATCTTACCAGAGATCTTGTCGCCTTTAGCGAACTGACGACCGAAGGCATCCCATGGGTTTTCTTGACACTGCTTGATACCCAGAGAAATACGACGACGCTCTTCGTCGATATCCAGAACCATAACTTCCACTTCGTCGCCAACGTTGACAACTTTGGATGGGTGGATGTTTTTGTTGGTCCAATCCATTTCGGAAACGTGTACCAGACCCTCAACACCTTCTTCGATTTCAGCGAAGCAGCCGTAGTCAGTCAGGTTGGTTACGCGAGCCTTGGTGCGAGCGCCTTCTGGGTAGCGGTTGGTGATTTCTACCCATGGATCTTCACCCAGTTGCTTCAGACCCAGGGATACGCGGTTGCGCTCACGGTCGAACTTCAATACGCGAACGTCGATCTCGTCGCCAACGTTAACGATTTCAGATGGGTGCTTGATGCGTTTCCAAGCCATATCGGTGATGTGCAGCAGGCCGTCAACACCGCCCAGATCTACGAAGGCACCGTAGTCGGTCAGGTTCTTAACGATACCCTTAACAGCCATACCTTCTTGCAGGTTGGCCAGCAGCTCTTCACGCTCAGCAGAGTTCGCAGACTCCAGAACAGCGCGGCGAGAAACAACAACGTTGTTGCGCTTCTGATCCAGCTTGATAACTTTAAATTCGAGCTCTTTACCTTCCAGGTGAGTGGTTTCGCGTACTGGACGCACGTCAACCAGAGAACCAGGCAAGAAGGCGCGGATGTTAGCAACGTCAACGGTGAAACCACCTTTAACCTTACCGTTAATAACACCTTTAACCACTTCTTCAGCGGCGTGAGCAGCTTCCAGAACTTTCCAGGCTTCAGCGCGCTTGGCTTTTTCACGGGACAGCTTGGTCTCACCGAAGCCGTCTTCTACGGACTCCAGTGCCACTTGAACTTCGTCACCGATGGACAGTTCAACTTCACCGTTTTCGTTCAGGAATTGTGAGGCAGGGATAACGCCTTCAGATTTCAGACCAGCGTGAACAGTCACCCAGTCTTTGTCGATATCGATCACAACGCCGGTCACGATAGAACCAGGGATCATATCAACGG
This sequence comes from Cellvibrionaceae bacterium, assembly GCA_027012915.1. Next base: position 92 of record JALUYN010000362.1, on the reverse strand, counting down.
ATTTCAAGCTTTCTTCAAAGAGTTCTGCGAAATTTTCGCTCATGGATTAAACCTATGGGGATAACAGCACAAGATCGACCGTGTTTCTCTGC
>JALUYN010000361.1 GCA_027012915.1 Cellvibrionaceae bacterium | reverse complement strand
GTGGTTGTCCCGGTTAGTGCCGAATTCGCCCTCCGGAGGCGAAGGTCAGAGGTTCGAATCCTCTAGGGCGGGCCATTTCCCTTATTTTTCAAAAAGCTACAGATCGATCAGCCGCAACTAAATATCCCTCTGCTGCAACCCTCAAAAAGCAACAGCCATATTCATAAGACTGTAGCCATTCTCCAAATGACCCTTGCCCTGTTTTTGTCATAGCAACAATAACCAGCTATCTTCACCCAACACCTCACACATGAACACATTTATTGACTTTGTTCACATATGAACATAATAATAGTGTGTAACTTAAGGAATATTCGCCATGAACACTCAAACATCCCCCAGGCCAATCGACCCCGGAGTGCAGGGGCGAGTAGCGGTTAAATTGTTTCTTGGCATTGCCGACGAGTGGAACCTGACGGACGAACAACGCTGCAATCTCGCAGGTCTCAATAGCCGAACTACACTGCACAACTGGCGCAAGAAAATAGGCAATAAAGAAAGCATCAAGCTATCCGGCGACACTCTGGAACGCCTGTCTTACCTGGCAGGCATATATAAAGGAATCCAACTGCTATTTAGTGATCCAGCCCAATGGAAAAATTGGATCCGTAAACCCAATAAGGACTTTGGCGGACAATCGGCTTTGGAGCGGATGCTGGCAGGTCGGGTGGTAGATCTTTCGGACGTGAGACGGTATGTGGATGGATGGCGCGGGGAGCACTATGGATAGGGTTGAACTAAATTGCGACACCTACCGCCTTATCCCCAGCCACTTCCCTCCAATTCAGATCTTTGAGAATCTGTTAGATCCCGACGAACTTGAAGCAGCCTATGTACTGGAAAGCCTCACCAATGATCGCCTTCGCGATCAGGCAGGTGATATCTCTCTTGTACCCCCAGAAGATCGAATAACGGGGCCGGGCTGCACTCCTATCATGGCGGCGTTTACCCATCGCGGTATTGAGAGCCGATTTACGAGGGGACACTACGGCGTGTATTACGCCGGTCTGGATCTAACCACAGCATTGGCTGAATCCAAGTTCAGTAGAGCCAGGCTATTGAAGGCAACGGATGAGCCCGCCCAGGTTCTGACCATGCGCTGCTATAAATGCAATGTAGATGGTGCCGTCGTTGATTTACGTAGTGATACAAAAGTCCATGCACCTGAAAACTTTGCCCATGCTCAAGATATGGCTGAAAAGCTCAGAGATCAAAACGAACTGGGTATTCTATACAACTCAGTGCGCCATCCTGACGGGGAATGTGTAGCCGCTCTCAGGCCCCGTTTGATGCAGCCGCCAGCCATTCAAGCCGGCCACTACCAGTTCCATTGGAACGGTTCTGAAATAACCGACGTTCTGGAACTTAAATCCGTTGAATAATGTGAACCCGTGATGACTCCTGAACTGATGAATCAGCTCCTTTGGCCATTTAAAGCCTTACCCGATGAATATATTGTTGTTGATACAGAGACCACAGGACTATTCGACGCGCAAGGGGCTCCAGGTATTGTTAGCCTTGGCCTTGCCCTGGTACAAGATAAAAAAATCTACGCCAGTGAAGAATTTCTTATTCAGCCCCACAGGCCAATGAACGCTGAGGCTTCACAGATCAACGGAATCACTCAAGAACAGGCGCAGAAACACCCTGCTTTTTCCGAACAATGGCCCAAAATTTTACCCTGGCTGGAAAAAAGACTGGTTGTAATTCACAACGCATCATTTGACTGGCCACTCATTGTGGACCACATAGAACGCTATAAAGTAGTTACGCCAGCCATAACGGGCGTATTTTGCTCTCAGAGAGCCGCGCAACCCTGGGCACAATCGGTGAAAATACCTTGTTCAGCGAGAGGTCCCTCGCTAGACAATCTGACGCAATATCTGAAACTTGATAATCAGCGAGACAACCAAGACGGTAAACATGGCGCCCAGATTGACGCAATTCAAACCGCGGAAGTAGTCATTCAGCTGCAAACACCCGCAAGAAAGCTCTGATCTTGCCCTGCAAGTCATATGTGTTGATTAAACCAAAACGATTATCGGTGTCACTCTTAATCTACCCCTTTGGCACATGCGTATGCACTTATGCAGGAAAGATGATTTTTGTCTTGACCAATCCAGAACAAGCCACCCAAGGACTGAATATTGAACATAGCAATTATTGGCGCAGGACTGTCGGGCCTGCTAACGGCTAGACAGTTGCAGAATCAAGGCCACCAAGTGGTGGTATTTGAAAAATCCCGGGGCCGGGGCGGCCGCCTTTGCAGCAAGCGCCTCAATTGGGATGACACACCCACATCTGTCGATATTGGTGCCCAGTATTTCACAGGCCGGGATCCGCGATTTGTCCGTGAAATTGAGCAGTGGCTTGAAGCTGGTGTGATCAAAGCATGGGATTTTTGTCCCCACACATTCAAGCAAGGGAACCTCTCAAAATCCACCGACGATACCGCTCGATATGTGGGTACACCGAGCATGAACAGTATTGCTCACTATCTTTCTGAAGATTTGAACATTCGCTTTCAAACACGAATTGCTCGAATCGAGAAAACCGATAATGGCTGGCATGTTTTCGACGATAAAGCCATTTGCTATCAGCCCTTCGATTGGCTGTTTGTCTCGGCTCCGGCGAGGCAAGCATTCGAGCTCATCAACGGTCACAGCCATTTGGCAAAATCAATCCCTTCAGACAGCCTGCAGCCCTGTTGGGCACTGGGTGTGCAACTGTTAGAAACTACCGACAGAGATGTTCAGGGGATATTCAGTGACGACGAAGTTCGCTGGGCCTCAAAGCTCTCATCCAGACCGGACAGAAACACCATTGCTGAACAATGGATGCTGCATTTTAATCCGCTATGGTCTGGCCAACAGGGAAAACAAATAGAAGACAAACTGCCAAACATCGGTCAACGCTGGCTGGAAAAAGTATTTTCTACAAAGCTGACTGTGATCGAATCGGTTTCCCACTATTGGGCTTACGCCAGTATGTCTAGCGACTATCAAAAACCAGACAGCTTCTGGATTGATCGCGATCAACACCTGTCATTGATGGGTGACTGGACGCAAAGTGGACGCATAGAAGGCGCCTACTTATCGGCAGTGAACGCTTGTGATCAATTTTCTGATAGGGCGAGTTCATAGAGTGTCGGCCGATGAGGCTTTAGAAGATGGAAGAACAATCAAGCCGATGAGAATGCGAATTTTTAGTAGCCGCTATACGACTGCCCCTCAAGACAAAAACCGGCTATCAAGATATTCATCCTGGTATCAACCGCACTATGAAAAAGAAATCTCAGCTACCCGAGAAAGTGTGCTGCGTTTGCCAACGACCTTTTCGCTGGAGAAAAAAGTGGAAAACCTGCTGGAACGAAGTGAAATACTGCTCTGAGCGATGCAGGCGCAGCAAAGTTGACAAAGTATGAATTGGCCTATGCCTCGGCAAAGGTTAATCGCATTACGGGCTTAACTATATGATTACTCTCGAAGCGGCACAAAAAGTTCGACTCATTCTTGGGGATCAACTGAATGCCACACACAGTTGGTTTCGCACAAAAGACCTGAACATTCTTTATCTGATTGCGGAACTTCACCAGGAAGCTCGCTACACCCGCCACCACGTTCAAAAGGCCTGTGCGTTTTTTCAAGCCATGCACAACTTTGCCGACGCACTGGTAAAAGCGGGTCACAGAGTCTGCTATCTAACGCTGGATGAAACTGCGGAATTCCAGGATCTTCCCCATTTGATCGCGCACATTATCGACCGTACTGGAGCGACTCTATTCGAATATCAACAACCGGATGAGTATCGACTGTCTCAACAGCTGTTGCAGTTTTCAACAACACAACCAGTGAAAACACTGTGCGTGGCAAGCGAACACTTTTTCCTGGAACACCGTGATTTTTCCACCTACTGCAAAGCAAAAAAAGCCGTACGCATGGAGAGTTTTTATCGCAAAATGCGTCTGCGTTTTGATGTTCTGATGGAAGGTGAAAACCCAATTGGTGGAAAGTGGAACTATGACACCAGCAATCGCGAACCGTTAACACCATCAGATCTTGACGACATTCCTCAGCCTTTGCTTTTTGCAAGCGATGTATCGGCTATATTGACGAGGCTCAAACGGCACAATATTGAAACTATTGGGCATCCCAATAATCGGATTGTCTGGCCGACCACTCGAACACAAGCCCGAGAATTGCTTTCGCATTTTTGTCAATTTTGCCTGCCGAATTTTGGTCGTTTCCAAGATGCCATGACCCAAGACTCAGAGTACGCATGGAGTCTGTATCATTCGAGAATCAGTTTTTCGCTGAACACCAAAATGCTATCGCCAAGACAGGTGATTGACGCAGCAATCGATGCCTTTAAGAGTTCTTCCGGCAATATCGACATCGCCCAGATCGAGGGCTTTGTACGACAAATTCTCGGATGGCGTGAGTACGTTCGCGCGATGTACTGGATCAATATGCCCGACTATCGTAGCCGGAATCAGCTTAAGGCCGTTCGTACTTTGCCTGATTGGTTCTGGACAGCAAACACTCGCATGAACTGCTTGCACAAGAGCATCGAACAATCCCTGCAATTTGCCTACGCACACCATATCCAACGCTTGATGATCACTGGCAATTTTTCTCTACTCGCAGGCATCGATCCCGATCAAGTAGACGACTGGTATCTCGGTATCTATATCGACGCCATAGAATGGGTTGAGCTACCCAACACTCGAGGCATGTCTCAATTTGCCGACGGTGGTTGGATTGCTTCAAAACCCTACGCAGCCAGCGGTAATTATATTCATAAGATGAGCGATTACTGCGGCAGTTGTTACTACAATGTCAAAATCAAGACTGGGAATAACGCCTGCCCATTCAACTTGCTTTATTGGGGCTTTATCGACAGGCATCTTGCGACCTTTGAAAAAAATCCAAGAATGTCCTTTCCCGTTAAGAACTGGTTAAAACGATCACCGCAAGATCGCTTGGTGATTCGACAACAAGCGGATTCTCTGTTGGAAAATCTCGATGAACTCTGACAACCTTAGGCGGCGACTTTGTTAGCAACCGAATTACAACTCTCCACTGATCAGGCCCCACGCTCTATGTCGTCCCACCCACAAGTCCGCATCCCCGCTACCTACATGCGCGGCGGCACCAGCAAAGGGGTCTTCTTTCAACTGAAAGATCTGCCCGAAAATGCACAACAACCCGGACCCGAGCGGGATCGCTTGCTGCAACGTGTAATCGGCAGCCCCGATCCCTATGGTAAACAAATAGATGGCATGGGGGGTGCCACATCCAGCACCAGCAAAGTGGCAATAGTATCTCGCAGCGAACGTGACGATCACGACGTGGACTATATGTTTGGGCAGGTAGCGGTTGATAGGCCACTGATCGATTGGAGCGGCAACTGTGGCAATTTAACCGCTGCGGTGGCGGTCTTCGCCATCAACAGCGGGTTTGTTGATGCGGAATCTATGACAAAGAACGGTTTGGCACAGGTGCGAATCTGGCAGCAGAACACCGGCAAAAGCATCATTGCTGAGGTTCCCGTGAGAGACGGTGAAGTATTGGAAACTGGCGATTTTTTCCTCGATGGCGTGGCCTTTTCCGGAGCGCCCATCACGCTGGATTTTCACAATCCCAGTGACGATGCGGATGTCCTTTTCCCCAGTGGCAAATTGCTCGATCATTTGAAGGTGGATAACAATATCAGCGGCTACGTCGAAGCCACTCTGATTAATGCCGGCATACCCGCAGTCCTGTTAGACGCCAACCAAATTGGGCTTACCGCCACCGAGCTCGAAGGTGATATCAACGACCGAACCGAACACCTGGAGCTTCTTGAAGAACTGCGCGTACAAGGCGCACTGAAGATGGGATTGATTGATTCCCCTGAGCAGGCAGCGCAACTGCAACACACCCCCAAGATTATCTGGCTTGCCACGGCCGCGAACTATCGCGCCTCAAATGGACAGCTGGTGCCAGCAGATTCTATTGATGTCTGCGCACGAGCCTTGTCTATGGGGAAGCTTCATCACGCCATGATGGCATCCGCTGCAGTTGCTATGGCCAGTGCCGCCGCCATTCCAGGAACGTTGGTCTCGCAATTGGCAGGAAGAGCGTCGTCACAGCTAAGGCTGGGGCACACCTGCGGTACACTCGCGGTTGGAGCAGAGGCCAAACAGAGTAACGACAATTACTGGCAGATCAATCGCGCCACCATGCAACGCAGTGCGAGAGTACTTATGGAAGGCTGGGTGCGGGTACCTGCGGATTTTCGTTGAGGCCATCGCAGCCCAATTCTTTGCCCAGATAGCGACTGAAGTAGGGAGCGGCACAGGCCTCCTCGGTGCCATTTTCCAGAGCGGCATCTATGACTGCCACAAAGCGGTCAAACAACTCGTAGCACATAACTATTTCCGGAGACTGAGTGGTGTTGGCGTAAGCATCCGGCGCACAGTGTTGGAACGTCAACGTTATGTCCCTTGGAAACTTGTACTGGGCCGCAATGTACTGCCCGGCCTCCTCGGCAATTCGGGACTCACGCAGCAAGGACTGATAAAAGCGCGCGGAATCAGTGGTCGCCACTTCGTAGTTCACTGTGACATGACCGTACAAGTGTTGCGCGGCTTCAGAAGATTGCTTGCCATAATTGGCATACAGCCATTGCAAGGCCTTGCGCGCTTGACTGAACTCCGCCGGGCAACTCCAGCTGCGTTCATCCGGCAATTCTTCGGTATGACCAATGGTGTTGAAGATATCCGGATTGCTGCCCGACACCAGGCACAGAATATTGTGATAGCGCTGGATTTCCAGAGAATGGGCATCCCAATAGGCCAGCACTTCATTATTGCGCTCCTTGTAGCGCCACTCGGAAATCCACTCGGCGGCTACCAACAGCATCCAGATAATATTCTCTTCGTCGTGATTGAGTTGGTGCTTTAGGATCATCGACACCGCGGCAAACCGGTCGGCGGCGTCCTCTTCGTAGCCCAGAACCGGAGGATCGAATTCAGCGATAACCAGATGGCCAAATTCGTGAAACAAGGTGAACTCAGTGTTGGCCAGCAGCATCAGTTTCATTAATTTCAACTGATGTTCAGAGCGCTGAACCACTTCTCGCTTCGGTGCAGCACTGGCCACACTTGCGCCGAACAGAGCCATTAGCATCAATAGAATCGCTGCTTTTTTCATAGAAATATTAAGGTTCAAATACCTTCGCCCATATAGTGCTCCACAGTGCGTTCGGACCCCGAGGGCTGCTGGGCACACACGCGGTTGCGACCCTGATGCTTGGCGAGATACAACAAGACATCGGCTCCGTGAAACCACTCCCGCGCATCATTGTTGGGCAGCAATTCCGCCACGCCGCTGGATACCGTGACCGGGCGCTGACGGATCAACTCAGCGGCCTCCACTTCAATTCGAATAGTCTCGGCCAGTGCGACAGCACATTCAAGATCACAGCGACACAGGACAGTGAATTCCTCACCACCAAAACGATACAGTTGAGCTCTGGGTGGCAACAACTCGCCAACCGTGGCCGCCATGCGCTTTAGACACAGATCACCCACATTGTGGCCGTAGTCGTCGTTAATGCGCTTAAAAAAGTCGATATCGATCATAATCAACGAGTGCTTCTCACCGTCTTGCGAGAAAGCCTCAATGGCCTCGATCATGGCATCGTCCAGGGCCCGACGATTGCCTACTCCCGTAAGTGGGTCGATACTGGCCTCCAATGTAAGCCGCTCGTTATCGGTCTTCATCAAGTAAGCAAACTGAAACGCGTACAGCGTCACCAACAGATAACAGGCCACAAAGCCAATCCAGTTGCTGTGGGTACCCTGAATCAGCAGCGAAAGCCCTACCAAGCCAACGAGATTGACCCACATTGCATCGCGAATACGCAACACATAGAAAATCGCCAGAATAACGGGAAATGCCCAATAGAGATTGTTCTCGCCGCCGTAGATTACCGTCGCCCACGAACCCACCACCACCACGCAGATAAAACACAAAGTGACGTAGCGGAAGTACAAATCACGGGCGGCAAAGTAGGCCAATGCCAGCAGCGCAAATACCATGGAAAGATCGACGACAGCCAGTGCAATGTCCGCCTGAATCAAGCGCCAGATGCCAAACAGCCCGATAAAAAAGGAACCCAGATACGCCTGGAAAACAATAAAGCTCTGCTCGGGGCGACTGCGATATTCACTGATCAGAGTTTTCAGATGTGCTACGAGTGAATTGAACATCGCAAATAGAAGAATCAGTTTCTGCTTTGAGTTAACACAGATGTTACTACAGAATTCATGGACAATTTATAAACATTTTAGTCAAAAGCCACAAACATCAGCCAAGCCACTCGTTTTTTGTACAAACATCACCACAACTCCGACAAGACAGCAGCCATACTTCGGGCCACAACAATTGGCACATCGCAATTTCCTGTTAAGCTTCAAGGACATACTGTAGTTAAGAATTCGCAAGAGCACCCCAGAATATGCCCAATTTTTCAGTTTTGATCGGCATGAATGGCGTTTCCAGTGAGGAGAACGCCCGCGCCCGACGCATGGGAACCGTATTTGAAGCGCCGATGTTACTGCTCGCTATTTGGGTGGTCGTGATCTGGTACATCGAGCGCAAGAATCTGGTCAGCTACGACTTCGTCTGGACCAGCGATATTATTGTGTGGGGCTTTTTTGTCCTGGAAACCATTGTTCTTACCCGATTGGTCGATAACAAGAAGCGCCATCTGCTAACCAACTGGATGAACCTGGTGATCATCATCGCCGGTCTACCGGTGATTCTTGAGGACAATGCCCTGGCACCGGTGTTGCGCTCCTTCAGGCTGCTGCTGTTGCTGGCGCTGTTTATTAATATGTTCTCCACGCTGCGCGCGTTTCTGGCACGCAACAATCTCGGCATTACCCTGGGCATTGCCATGTCCTTAATGGTCATTGTGGGTATCTTCATCTCGGTCATCGATCCGGGTATCGACACCCCTATGGACGGATTGTGGTGGGCCTGGGTAACGGTGACCACGGTGGGCTACGGCGACATTGTCCCCACCAGCCCCATGGGCCGCGTGGTGGGCTCGGCACTGATTTTAGTAGGCTTTGGGCTGTTCTCTCTGATTACCGCCAGTATCTCCGCATTTCTGATTACCCGGGAAGAGGAAGAGGTGATCGACCGGGAAGAGGAATTGATGGAAAAGCTGACCCATATCAGCAACAAGCTGGAAAACCTGGAACAGCGCTTGGAGGCATTGGATAAAGCGAGCCACAAACCGAAGGAATAGTCCCTGGCTCTATAAACAGTAAAAGTCTGGCTCCTAGACAGCTTTGGGTAAAACTACAACAATATTTCACTATCAGACGTCGTTTTACCTCAAGGGATTATTCATCTATGAGCCAGTCACTCAGCCCGGCCCAACTGCGACAAAAAATCCGCAGCGGCGAGCATCAAAGCAATACTTCCGGCTACTGCCCGGGTTTTGTCCAGGCCAATTTGGTGATCCTGCCCAAAGACTGGGCCGACGAATTTCTGTTGTTCTGCCAGCGCAATCCCAAGCCCTGCCCGATCATTACTCTCAGCGAGAAACCGGGCCAATGGCTCTTGCCCGAAGCCGCTCCGGACTTCGACATCCGCACCGATGTGCCGCAGTACCGCATCTGGGAAAACGGCGAACTGAGCCGCGAGGTTTCCGACATCAAGGAGTTATGGCGCGACGATCTGGTGGCCTTTCTAACCGGCTGCTCCTTTTCCTTCGAAGAGGCTCTGCTGGCCGACGGTCTGGAAATTCGCAATATCAGCGAAGGCAAAAACGTCCCTATGTACAATACCAATCTGGCCTGCAGTACCACCGAGCGCTTGCACGGCAACATGGTGGTAAGCATGCGTCCGTTTAAGCCAGCAGACGCCATTCGCATGATCCAGATCTGCAGCCGCTTTCCCGAAGTTCACGGCGCACCGGTGCACTTTGGCGATCCTGCGGCCATTGGCATTACCGATATCAATAAACCGGACTACGGCGATGCCGTCACCATCAACGACGGCGAAGTTCCGGTATTCACGGCCTGCGGTGTGACGCCCCAAGCGGTGATGATGGCGGCCAAGCCGCCCTTCTGTATTACCCACAGTCCTGGCTGTATGGCAGTGACCGACATCCTCAACAGCCAGCTTTCGATTCTCTAGCAGGTTGCTGAAAGAGTCCTGCTGACTTTTTCAAAACACGAAAAGGACAAAATGCGATTTTTCCTTTTCTCCCAAAATCAACGGCTACAGCCGCTGATTTTGACGAAACATCGGTGTTTCGGTAGCAGGCTGCCGAAAATCGGAGATTTTCAACAGCCTGCAAGGAGCGATCTATGGGCTTATTACTCAACTGCGATCTGGGCGAGAGTTTTGGTGCCTGGACCATGGGCATGGACGATGCGGTTATGCCCCACATCGACCAGGCCAATATTGCCTGTGGTTTTCACGGCGGCGATCCCGTGGTGATGCAGCGTACGTTACAGCTGGCCCAAGAGCACGGCGTCAGCATCGGTGCCCATCCCAGCTACCCGGATCTGGCGGGCTTCGGCCGCCGCTCTATGGCACTTAGCCCCTCTGAAATCGTCGCCACGCTCACATACCAGATCGCGGCGCTGGACGGCATGGCACAAACCCAGGGGCTGACTCTCGACTACGTCAAACCCCATGGCGCCCTCTACAATGACATGATGAAAGACGACGCCATACGCCACGCCATTATGGATGCAGTAATCGGCTTCCATCGTCCTCTCAAACTGATGTTGCAAGCCACCACTCGGGCCGACGTCCACCAGGCCGAAGCTGCATCCCGGGGATTGAGTCTCTATTTTGAAGCCTTTGCCGATCGCTGCTACGACGACGATGGTGCTCTCTTGTCCCGCGCTAGACCCGGGGCTGTACACAGTAAGGAAAAAATGTTGGAGCAAGTACAGCAACTCAACGAAACCGGAACGGTCACCACCGTCAGCGGCCACACACTGGAGTTGCAAGTGGACACCCTGTGCGTACACGGCGACAACCTGGAAGGCGTGCAAGCCATTGAAACCATCAAGCAGCTGGTGAGTGGCTAATGGAGATTCACGTCGCCGGCGAAAATTCCCTGATCGTCTACTTTGGCGAGACCACCGCACCGGAAATTTCTGAACAGGTGCAACGTGCTGCACAGCAGCTACCTGCATTATTGGGCGACAAACTGATTGATCTGGTGCCCTCTTATGCCTCCCTGCTGGTTGTATTTGATGCTCTCAAGTGCGATCACTTTGTGGTGCGCAAAGCCATTCGCCAGGCGACGCAATCGCCCGAGAACAAGACGGGCAATAGCGCTGGTAAACTGGTCACCCTACCGGTCTATTACAGCACCGAATCCGGTCCGGACCTGGAAGCGCTGGCCAAACGTGCCGGACTGACCAACGACGCCGTAATCGACATACATCAAAGTCAGGAATACCGGGTGTATGCCATCGGCTTTGCTCCCGGCTTTGCCTATTTGGGGCAAGTGGACGAGCGCATTGCTGCGCCCCGGCTCAGCACGCCGCGCACGAAAGTGCCCAAAGGCGCTGTGGCCATTGCCGACCGCCAGACCGCGGTGTACCCGGCGGTCTCCCCCGGCGGCTGGAACCTGATCGGCCTGTGCCCAACCGCTATGTTCGATCCCCGAGGTAATCCCACCATGCCGGTCAGTGTCGGTGACAGAGTGCGCTTTGAAGCCATTGATCGCCAGCGGTTTATGGAACTGGGCGGCGAGCTGCCTGAGGGAGGGATCGAGTGAACCATTTTGACGTGATCAACCCGGGCATCCTATCGTTGCTGCAAGACGCCGGACGCCTGGGCAGGCATCAGATAGGCCTTACCAGCGGTGGCCCGCTGGACCCCGAGGCTTTCTATTGGGCCAACCGCCTCTGCAACATTCCGGGCGATAGCAATACAAGCAACAGCAACCCGGAAAACAATACCACCATAGAAATTACGGTGGGGGGCCTGCAGCTCAAGGCCAACACCGATACCCATATCGCCGTCACCGGCGCCGATATGCCCCTGACCATCAACGGTGAACCTCGCGAGACTTGGCGCAGCCAAGCAGTGAGTGCCGGTGACAGCATTCAGCTGGGTTACGCCAGCGAAGGC
>JALUYN010000360.1 GCA_027012915.1 Cellvibrionaceae bacterium | reverse complement strand
CCATTAACGAAACCGCCATTCACGAGAAAGGCAACGATTTCTATTTGAGCCTGCGGCTGGGCAGCAGTAACTTCCCTCGTGATGGCGAATCCCTCGACGAATTGATGAAGTGCGCAGACGCAGCATTGCTGCAAGCCAAGAAAGAAGAGGGGCCGCCGATTCGCCGCTATAACGCCAGCATTCACAAAACCGAATTGCGTCTGGCAGAAATTGAACAACAAATGCGGCTTTCTACCGAGGAGCTGACCCTCTACTACCAGCCCAAAATTCACTCTGAGACACAGAGTATTTGTGGCGCCGAGGCGCTGATGCGGTGGATTGGCGACGACGGTTTTCGCTACTTCCCCGACGAGTTTATCCCGGTGGCAGAGCAGTCCGGATTGATTATTCCCATTGGCGAACAGGCGATACAAACCGGCATTGACCGTCTGCTGAATTGGAACCCTGGCCGCGATTTTAAGCTGGCGATCAATCTGTCAGGTGCGCAATTTCAACACCCCGACTTTATGCCTCGCCTCAAAGAGATGATTGCACCTCACCCCGGTATCGAACAGGGTTTGGAATTTGAGATCACCGAGAGCATGCTGATGAACGATCTGGCCCACAGTATTGAAATCATGAAGCAGCTGAAGGACATTGGCTTTCAACTGTCTATTGATGACTTTGGTACGGGTTATTCATCGTTGAGCTACCTGAAAGATTTCCCAATCGACAAGCTGAAAATCGATCGCTCTTTTGTGATGAACCTGGAAACCCACGAAGACGACCAGACCATGGTGCGCAGCATTATCTATCTGGCTCATGCCCTGGGGCTGAAAGTGGTCGCCGAAGGGGTGGAAACCAAAGAGCAATTTGAATACCTTAAGTCCCTAGAGTGCGAAGAAATTCAGGGCTACTACTTCAGCAGACCACTGGCCGAGACAGACTTTAAGCAACAGTACCTTTCCTAAACTCACAGGATCTTGAATATGGAAATTTCTACCATCGTCACCTGGGTCATCTTGATTGGCCTGGTACTCTACATTGTTGGTATCTACAACCAGCTGGTAAAACTGAAAAACCGCGCAGAGAACGCCTTTGCCCAAATTGAAGTACAACTCAAGCGCCGCTACGACCTGATACCAAACCTGGTGGAGACGGCCAAGGGTTATTTAAAGCATGAACGCGAAACTCTGGACGCGGTAATCAGCGCTCGCAACGGCGCGATCAATGGATTGAAACAAGCCTCACAAAATCCCGGCGATGCCGACGCGATGCAGAATCTCGGCAATATGGAATCGCAATTAACTCAAGCGCTGGGAAGACTGAACGTAGTTGTCGAAGCTTACCCGGACCTGAAGGGCAATCAGAATATGGCACAGGTTTCCGAGGAGCTCACCAGCACCGAAAACAAAGTAGCCTTTGCTCGCCAGGCATTCAACGACGGCGTCACCGCGTACAACACCTACAAGCAGACCTTCCCACCCGTTGTACTGGCCGGAGTATTCGGTCACAGCCAGGATTTAACACTGTTGGAGTTCGAAGATTCTGCCGAGATTCAGGCGGCCCCCAAAGTATCCTTCTAGGTCCAATTTTTCTGTATGAATTTTTTTGAGCACCAGGATCAGGCGCGCAGAAATACGAAGAAGTTGGTATTTCTGTTCAGCGCCGCAGTGGCCTGTCTGATCGCCATGACCACTCTGCTGGTCGCCGCTTTTCTCTATTACTTTCAGCACCACAACAACCAAAGATTTGATGCCTACAATGCCGCCGGCGGCAGTTTTCCACTGGCTGAAATTGTCACCTGGGATCTGGTGGGCATAATCTCGTTCGTTGTTATTGGCGTGGTACTGGCCGGCAGTTTTTACAAGACTCGACTGCTGTCCGGCGGCGGGGGTTATGTAGCGCAGCAGCTGGGGGGACGACTGGTCAACGTTAACAGCGACGACGCCACCGAACAGCGGCTGCTCAATGTGGTTGCGGAAATGGCCATTGCCTCGGGCACGCCGATTCCACAGGTCTACCTTTTGGAAGAAGACAGTATTAACGCCTTTGCCGCTGGCACCAACGTCAATAATGCCGCCATTGGTGTGACCCGTGGTTGCGCCGAGCTGCTGAGTCGCGATGAACTCCAAGGCGTCATT
>JALUYN010000359.1 GCA_027012915.1 Cellvibrionaceae bacterium | reverse complement strand
CGATGCCATCGATGGCTGCAACATAGGTAATCAGTTCCGCCAGGTCAACGATGTGTCCGTCCTGTCCTTCGCCGCGATAGGCGTTAACGTTCTGCCCCAATAGATTGATTTCGCGCACACCTTGTTGTGCCAGGTGCGCTACTTCGTTGAGAACATCGGCGGCTGGTCGGCTCACTTCCTCGCCGCGAGTGTAAGGCACTACGCAGAAGGTACAGTATTTGGAGCAACCCTCCATAATGGAGACAAAGGCGCTAACACCGTCGGCTTCGGGTTCTGGCAGTTGATCGAACTTTTCGATTTCCGGGAAACTGATATCCACTACTACGGCGCCATTGTCACGGGGTGTTTCGATCATCTCCGGCAGGCGGTGCAGGGTTTGCGGGCCAAAAATCAGGTCTACATAAGGTGCCCGCTCGGCAATGGCTTCACCTTCCTGGCTGGCAACACAGCCGCCAACACCTATAACCAGATCGGGATTTTTCTCTTTCAGATGTTTCCAGCGGCCGAGCTGGTGAAACAGCTTTTCCTGAGCCTTTTCCCGAATGGAGCAGGTATTGACCAGCAGTACGTCGGCTTCACTGGGGTCATCAGTGGTTACCATTTCATGGGACTCGCCCAGCAGATCTCGCATGCGAGCGGAATCATACTCGTTCATCTGGCAGCCGTGAGTCTGGATAAACAGCTTTTTTTCGGGTTTTGCGGTCATGGAAATTTTTCTGAACGTTTTTTAGACAATTTTAGGGCCGGGCATTATAGCCATAGCCCTGCCCGATAGCTATAACTGGCAGGGCTATAACTGTGATATCCTTGCGCGCCTTTGATCCAGGGGTGTCGCAACCGGCGATTTCAATACGTTATCGTAGCTCCAATGGATCAAACTCATAGTTTCACGCAGTAAACACCGGGAATTTCAATGTCGTCCATCAAACCCATCTATAAAGTGATTTTCTACAATCAGAATCAGGTATATGAGGTCTATGCTCGAGCCATTTACCAGAGCGATATGTATGGGTTTATCGAGGTGGAGGAGTTTGTGTTTGGTGAGCGCAGTCAGATGATCGTTGACCCCGCCGAAGAAAAGCTGAAAGCGGAGTTCGACAAGGTATCCCGTTCCTACATTCCCATGCAGGCCATTATCCGCATCGATGAAGTTGAAAAGGAAGGCGAGGTCAAGGTTACTGATATACAGGCTGGGGACAAGGTGGCGCAATTTCCTGGCCCCAGCGGTTTTACGCCGACCTCAAAAAGTACAGACTGATTCCTATATATAGCTTCTACTCCAGCCGGAAAACAATGGGCAGGGTGAAGGTAAACTCTTCTCCTTCCAGATCTTCAGGTACCGGCGGGTAGGGGGAAGAGCGCTCGATGGAGCGTTTTGCCGCTTTGTTTAACAGGCTGAACTTGGAATTTTCCAATTCCTGCATTGCGGCCAATTGCCCATCTCGAGTCACCGTAATCTCTACGCGAATACTTCCCTCCTGACCTCGTTCAACGGCGCGCGAGGGGTAGCGTATATTTTTGTACGTGTGGCGCAGTAATTCTGATTGATACAGCTGTCGGCTAAGCAGAATTTTCGAGGCCTTTTCCTCTTCTGCCAGTTGTTGTGCCAGTTGCTGGCGGCGCGCCTGTTCGGCAAGTTTCTTACTCTGGGAAGCTACTTTTACCTGTAATTCTTTAGATTTGACTGGCCGCTCGCTTTCAGGTTGAGGCTCGGTGCCTTGGATAGCTGGTGTAGTGGCTTCGGCCTCGGTCTTAGTCGCGGCAATGTCCTCTAGAACTGGCTCCCTGGTCTGAATATCGATTTCCGGCTCTGCTGCGGGCAGGGGGGTTACCCAGGAGGCAATCAGTTGCCTGCGTTCCTGAGAGGGCTCGGTAGTGGCGTATTGGCCTCTCAGATTGGCATCGATGGTCTGGTTGTTCAGTAGATCCTCACGAAATTTCGATGACAGTGGTACGCGTCCCACCCAGGTCTTGAGTATCAGGTTAAAGAAACCCTTGCTGCTGATACTCCCCAAAGTAGTCCCATTGAGTGTTACTGCAGTTTCGTAGGGGTTGACGCTGATAAGGCTCAGTTGATCTCCAGTGCGCAGGGGCGCTTTGATCAGACTGGTCAGCCGGGCCATGTGGC
>JALUYN010000358.1 GCA_027012915.1 Cellvibrionaceae bacterium | reverse complement strand
CGAGCTTTGGTTACAGCTTCGGCGAGATCAGCAGCACCCAGTTGGCTGAACCTGACTTCCAGCGAGCGCTTATTGCGGGCCTGTCGGCAGTGGAGCAATACACTGTTGCCATTGATGCGAAGCACGGGGCTGAATGAATGCTGGTCGACCACCTCGAACCCTTCAATGGCTCTCGTTCTATAGAACTTGAGTATATTGTCCCATGGGTAGTCTGCAGAGTGAGGCAGTTGCAGGACGGTATCTGTGCATCTGTCGGAAGGCTTTGAATCTGCACTGCGAATCTCCCGGGGTGTTTGTCGGTAAAACGCTTTGATGGCGCTGTTGAAGCGCCGAATGCTGTTAAACCCGGACGCGCCTGCTATGTCGGTGATACTTAAATTGGATTCGCGTAACAACTGTTTGGCCTGCAGCAAGCGACGCGTATCGGCTACCTTTTGCGGCGCAGCCCCAAGGTTTTCCACGAACAGACGTCGCAGCTGACGCTCGCTTAGATCTAGCTTTTCAGCCAGTTGTGGCAGAGGGTGACAATCGAGAAAGCCCTGTTCGATCTTCTCCAAAGCCTGGCTCAGTCGCTCATCGGGCAGATGTCCGATGGCTTTGGGGGCGTATTCCGGGCGACAGCGTTTGCAGGGGCGAAAGCCGTTCTCGGCAGCCTCCGCTGGACTGCGCATATAGCGAACATTGTCTTCACGAGGCAAACGCGCGGAACAAATAGGGCGGCAGAAAATGCCAGTACTGACAACGCCGACAAAAAATACGCCGTCAAAACGGGGGTCGCGGGATAGCCGGGCCTGGCGCCAATGTTCGTTGCTTGAAGTGTCCATTGGCCCAGACTAATTCAATGACCGGTTTGAAACTAGCCAAATTCGGACATTGATAAAAGAAGGCTTAACTTTACTCTGGTATTTCTTCTCCCGTGCCGCCAGTGTCGGCGGGCATGTCTTTGTACTTGGGAAGACCGTCGCGAATGCGCAAGGTTTTCTCGCCATAGAACACGTGCAGGCTGGGTTGAAAATCCAGCGTTGGCAAGATGGAGCTGTAGACATCGCAAAACTCACTGTGGGGGTGATCGGAGTAAATATGCCCACCGCACTGTGTGCAGAATTTGCGATGGCTATTCGGGGTTTTGCTGAAACTACCGATGTGCTCGCTGCCCTCGGTTATCTCCAACTGCTCCGGCTGCCATAGGCAAAAGCCGTTGACCGGTGCTGCGGACCAGGCGCGGCAGTCGTCGCAGTGGCAATAGCCCATGATAAATGGGGCGCCGGTGACTTGCAGTTTGACTGCACCACAGAAACATTGTCCTTTGTGTGTGTCTGACATAAGCGTTCTCCTTGGTCTTGTAGGTTCGCAATCATTTCGTCGTCTAGACAATTGGCAACAACCATAGCCCAAATCCCTGTGTTTGCATGGTTGCAATGTGCGGCAGGTTGGCCGTAATTGATTGCTTGGGTGGTTGGTGTCTATAATGGAACCTACATTAAACGGTGAGGTTACTATGCGTTGGTCCGATATTGGCGATGAGGTCTGTTCTGTTTCCCGCAGCTTGTCTGTGGTGGGAGATCGTTGGTCTCTGTTGATTATTCGCAGCGCATTTCTGGGGGCGCGACGCTTCTCCGATTTTCAGTCTCAAATTGGCTTGACCAAGCATCGACTGTCGGACCGCCTTAACAAGTTGGTAGAAAATGGTGTTTTTTCCAAAGTGCCTTACCAACAGGCGCCACTGCGTTACGAATACCGCTTGACTAAAAAGGGTGTATCTACCTATCCCATTATTCTGGCGTTGGTGAAATGGGGGGATGATTGGCTCAAGCCCGAAGATGAAGCTGTGCCAATGGAGTACATCCACAATACCTGCGGTAATAAAATGACGCCTGCGTTGGTGTGCCCCTGTTGTTCTGAGGAGTTAAAACCGCACGACATCACGCCAGTGCCCAGTCAGGAAGCTCGCAAGGTGTTTGAAGAGCTGTTGGAGAAATCCAAAACAGCTCAGTCGGCTTGAGAACTCAAGCTTAAGCCAATCAGTAATGGCTTAGGGCCTGTTAACACTAATTCTGATGCTTCTGTTGCGTCTCAAATCGCGCCAATCTAGGCGCGAGAAGTGAGTTTAGTGGTTCTAAACGAGCGACGAGCA
>JALUYN010000357.1 GCA_027012915.1 Cellvibrionaceae bacterium | reverse complement strand
GACGTCACTCAAGCCCTTGAGGGCAATGTTCGCGCCGACAATCAATTGCTGGGCGGCACAGCCGGTCTCGCGGTTGCAACCACGACGGCCTATGGCAACTCCACCACTGGCGGAACATGGGACGGCGACAATTATTATCGCGCAGAGCAAGTCTCTAACGGCGATGTCGCAGCGAATACGCGCGTCGACATCGACCGCGCCAATAATATCGCGACCGCCACAACCGGCATCGCCAATGTTTCAGTTCCAACTGATGAGTGGGGCAAGAACGCAGCTTTCCAAATCCAGGAAAGCAACGGCTCTGTCACCTCAACCACGGATGTCGATATGTGCTGTGATGGCACCTCGGCGAGCTTTGGCACGACAGCCGGCGGCAACGCTTTGTCATCGAGCGGCACAACCAGCACCAATATCAATGGCGCGGTTCAAACCACCGCGGCCGGCGAATCGATCTCAGCCTCGAGCGATGTCTATCTCGGCAATGGACATAATGTGCTTGCCGCTTCGACTGGCTTTGGCAACTCAGCCACCATGCACAATGAATGGGGCTATGCTTCACTTGGCCGAGACGGCTCTGAGCTTTTCCAAGGCAATGATTCGGATGTCGATTCGCAGTCTTATGTGACTTTGGACGACTGGTCAGGCTATGCGACCTCAAGTGCCTATGGCGTTGGCAACGCCGCCGAGGTTTCGAATGTCGGATCTGATACGGGTCTTTATGCGGTCCAGAACAATTACGGATCGGTCTACAGCGAAGCCAGCCTGAACGGCACCTCCAACTATGAGGGAGATGGCATCGTTACCGCGACATCGATCGGCAACGCGGCAACCGCAACCCTGTGCAACATTTGCGGCGACGCAACGCTGCACGGTCAGACCCAACAATATAATGCCGGCTCAGTGGTCGCGCGCGGCAGCGCAACCGTTGGCCAATCCGGCAGCGTGTTCGGATCCGCAACAGCCGTCGGCAATTCAGCAACTTATCAGTCAAACGGACACTAGATCCGGGAGAGCTTGCGACAGACAATCCCCCGCTCTGAAAGGAGCGGGGGATTGTTGTCTTGGGATCAAACTCTCAGCTCTACAAAGCAGATATACCCATAGAGAAATGCTTTCCCCGGATTGCTCAACTCAATGCCTTCCAACGCCAGCCCGAGCTCATTGTTGGGAAGCTCGTCAAAAAGAGGCGACAAAGACTCATAGTGATCAATCCATTCGCCTCCCCAGTTGTTGGTATCATATCTGTGCACCGGTCGTATTTCTTGATAGATTTCCAAGTTTTTCTCAAGCGCTGCGGCATCAACCTTATTTGGTCGCCTGACAATAGACTGTCGATCGTGAATGCTGTGCAAAACTTGATCTGCGCGCGCCGCCCTCAATCGATTCTCTTGGTCAGTCGGCTGATATGCAGCGGACATCTGCTGTCTTGGGTGCCCAAACCCGGCAAAGACATGCCTTAAACTGTAGCTGTCACCCTCTCCACATGGAAAATTATCTTCGAATATAGCCCGTGAAAACCCCCACCACTTGAGCTGCATCAGTCTTTGATAAGCATTCTGATGATCATCAAAGAAGCACAAGGTTTGATCAGGTTCGACAAAGGACCAATCAATCATTCCGAAGTCTTCTGTGCGATAAGAGGCCTGGTTTGAGGTGTACTGCCTGAAGTCAGGACGCGGATCGATACAAATGATATCTGCGAGCGGGCAGGCTTGCTCAAAAAGCCAGGTTGAATGACCCTTCCAAACACCACTTTCGACTATGAATTGTGGTGATACTTTTTTTGCGATGCAATATGTTGCAAAACTATGGTTGAAATCCATCCCACCGCTATTGTCGTGTATCGGACGATCAGAGTAGATCTCGATGAATTCGGGAAGCAGCCTCCCAAGTTCCTCGTCATCAATTAAAAAACCTGTTGCCACATGCCCCCCAATGAGAGCCGAAATTCGTATTTGGCTCCCTTCTTTTCGCCCGCAATGCACACACGGCAGCATAACGCAGCAAATTAGAGGCTAGACTAATTCTAGAACATCACAAGCAGTATCGAAGATACGAGGCGATAGTCTACGATATTAGCTCGTCACGAGCTCATCTCTGTGAGTTTTAAAATGTGAGATCTAGACCAATACGACCTCAATGCAGAACAGTTCTGGAATAATTTCGCAACACCTATGTCGCGCTACGACCGGTTCGCACCCATAAGCTGAGAAATTTGCTTTTTGTAAGCGACAATAAGCTGAGTTTTTATCATGCTAGCCTCTTTGTAACGCTCATTTAAATCGAGTGATGCCATCAATATCTCAGCTTGCGAAGAATCGCTGATTTGTATCGAATCAACGCGAATGCCCAACGCGCCCACAAAAGACTGCCAGAAATCGATTACTTTTGGATTGCACCATGCTTGCCACGGCTTAACCGGCCCCGCAAAATGCAAAACCACGGTCGACGGGTCGGATACAATTTTTTCAAATTCGTCCTCCCTCAAACGAGACATTCTCGGCAGGCCCATATTGAATTTTTCAGGAATGGTAAGTTTACGTCCTTCGGCAAACTTGTTGATTATACATTGATCAGCCCATTTGATTTCATTTTGATGAGAAGAATAAATTCTTTTGCACTCAAGCAGAAAATCGTTCCGTCTCATGCTCGCAAGGTTCATTAGCAAGACACCTGAGTTTAGGTATTGGTCGGAAATCGGGACACTCGAGACGTAATTAGCCACCTCCACACCCGCGATATCAATATCCGCAAGCTCTATCGCAAATAATTGGCTCAAGTCTTGTAAAACCAGCGTGTCGCAATCGAGATACAGCACTTTCTCTTCGTCGACCAAATCAGGGATCAAAAGTCTTAGATATGCAGCCCGAGAAAGATGCTGCATTTCTCTCCACGACTCAAAACCCGTGTCCTCCACGCAGTACGTTTTAACAGAACCACCTTTACCCTCTAAAGCTCTCTTCAATGAAGCAACCTTGAGCGCCGCATCAGGAGTATAAATCCAATGAAAATCAACCGGTCCGAGAGTATTTCGCACCGTTGAGTAACTAGCAACAGCAGCATAATCGGCGTAATTTTCATCAAAGCATAACGCAACTTGTATTGGGCGCAGCATAATTGAACCTTTATTCATGCTTCGAATGTAACAGCTTAATGTAACAGCTTAATAGTCTGCGCCCGTCAATGCCCCCCTCAATACCATTTCCGTTCGAAGCTTGAACTTACAGGTTTTTTTGTTTGGCTGCCTAATATCTAGGCAATAGCCATGCTCATCATGACACAATACTTGTCTTCGAAAATTGCCATAGATGGCCAAGAGCACTTAGCCCCAGGCTGTCCGAGCAGCTAATAGCTAGTGCGGTGTTCTAGCCAATGAGGTCGCGAGCGTTTCACCGTCTTCCAAGAGGACATCGAACCGACTGACTCGAACAAGTCACTCCAGAACCCAGCCACCGACATGCTGCAGCAACCTCTTTTTATTCTCCAACCCCACGACATAATTGGCATGAAACAAGTAAGGCGCCCCTGCTGATACGGAGTAGTCGAGCGCTTCCGCAGAAAAATTCTTATAACTTGCCCCGTTTGGGAAGTAATACTCAGACAAAAAACAAAAGGAAGAATAAAATCTTCCATTATTCTTAAATATCAGATTGAAAACCTGTTGATCATGACCAATAAATTTTCCGTTCTGCATGTTTTGGATCGCAACATTGAAGCAATGATCCAGGAGTTGAGTGACGCTTTCCTCGCGTCGAAAAAACAAAAACCCGGTACAAATATGTTGAGGAAAACTATCAAAGCAGTCTGACTGCCCCCCCATTGGATATGCACGAGCGGCGTTGGTAATAAAGGCAGCAGGATCTCTGAAATAGACGATATCGCAATCTGAAAAGATGACCAACTCATGTTCGGCGAGTGCATCTTTTATGATTTGGAACTTATGCCAACTAACAAAAGCAAACTCTTTGCTTCCAATATTGTGGTAATTCTCTGGCACAGATGCGGTATCTAAACTTATCCTCTTCATTTCCACATCTGTATTTTTACAAATTTCCTCAAGTGCATCCGTATCCTCGTTTGAGGTATAAGCGATCACAGACCCTTCAAAGCCTGCCGTTCTCAAACTGCGCACACTATTGTGGAACATCTCGATCAAATCATTTCCATGCACGAGATAAATCACGGCTAAACTCATAACAAAATTCCAATGCTGATCGATCGAAACAGCTTAGTGCCTTATGGCATCTAATAAACCCAAAAAACGCCTAGCCGAGCAAAATCTGTCATGGCATGCCTGTCGATACAGAGAGCAAGTTGATTGAGGTCTAGAAAAAATAAAAAGTTGTTTCTATTTAGGACAGTATTGCAGCTTTACTCTCCACAAACAAAATCTACGCTTGAACCAAATTAACGTTAAACTAGAACCTTGGAAAGCTCAAACTTGGAGTACAAGCGTGGCAAACCAAGTTCATCCGAAATCTCTCACAATTGAAGGGAATTTCCGAACGGAATACATTGGAAAGTATGGATTGCTTTATGCTTGTGACGTTCATCCATGGCTTCCCCAACCGGATACACCCCAAATCAATCCAGCAGACTATCAGCGTATCGACAATGGGGACTATGTCTGGGTCACGACGACAGCCCTGCCGCATTGGTTTCAACAAATATATCCGCGCCTGAGACAAAAAGGCGTACAAATAAACCTCGTCACTGGAGATTCAGATAGATCTGCACCATTGAGTTTACTGTCGGCTGAACAATCAGCCACTCCTATGGAACGTTTCGACGAACTAATTTCACAGGGGGTTATTCGACATTGGTATACTCATAATTGCGATTATCCTGAACATACCCATGTAACACCAATAGCGTTGGGTATCGATTATCAAAGCCTGCATCGCAAAGCTACGTGGGGAGAACCGCGAACACATTATAGGGAGCAAGATCGGACTCTGTCTGAGCTGGCTGCAGGTCAACTCACCCAAGAAGCCTGGAACAAAAAACAGCATAACATGCTGGTTGACGCTCATCATTCCATCTGGACGAATCAAGCAGAACGCACAAAAGCCTACGCAGCCAGCCAGAGCTTCAATTTAAGCAAACACTTACCTGAAAGACTTCCACGGACCAAATACTGGAACGAGCTGAGGAAATCCAAATTTGTACTTTCTCCCTTGGGGAATGGTATGGACTGCCATCGAACGTGGGAAGCGCTTATCCTCGGGGTCGTTCCGATCGTAAAGAAGTCTACTATCTCTACAGTTTTCGATGGACTACCTGTCATACAGGTAGAAGATTATTCGAAGATATCGACACAGACTCTGGAGGAATTCACTTACCCAAAAGAGCGAGAAGCTGAAACATATGAGCGATTAACGCTCAATTATTGGAAGAACTTAATATTTAAAAGCCGATAGATCTGACCAAGCACCCAGTGTTTCTGTTGACTGGATAGGGTCGTGAATCGTTGAAATTTATGAATCGATCAGTGCGACGCTTCACCCAAAAAGACTATTCTCTGGACCGGTAGAAACGCCGGCGAGATTTAGAATGTGGACCACAATTAAAAATAGGCCAAATCCGCAACCTAGCATAACCAAACCCCATGGAACTTGGTGTGGACGCTGATCCTTTTTTCGAACCGTCCCGAGCTTTCCATTGGCAAACACCGCCAACGAAACAAGACCAACAGACGCAACTATGATTAAAGCCCAATGTAACACGAAAGCACACTCAATACTGGAAAATAGTTAGCTGCATGCGATAGCAAAAAAAAGAGCTGTAGCGAACAATCCAACTGTTGAAAAAATGCATCTAAAGATAAGCTTTCTGCGAACAAACAGGACCAATCCAGTAACCGTGTAATCACTGTCGACACCAAATTAGTCTAGCAATGATGTTCGCGGACTTTGATGTGCCCCTAGAACGGTAGACGCCTTGCAAGGTAAAACTGGAAGCAAGGAGTTATGGTCCATGTCAGGACGGATTAGATATACAGAAGAGTTCAAGCGCGAGGCTGTGGCGCAGGTCACGGA
>JALUYN010000356.1 GCA_027012915.1 Cellvibrionaceae bacterium | reverse complement strand
TATGCAACTGGCTGCCGAGCTGGCCCAAGAGCACGGTATCACCCAGCGACACATTTCCGATCAGGAAATTCTGGAGCGCACCATCTACATGTTGATTAACGAAGGAGCCCAGGTACTGGACGACGGCATTTCCTATCGCTCCAGCGATATCGATACCGTCTACTGTAACGGTTACGGTTTCCCTGCCCATCGCGGTGGCCCCATGCAGTACGCCGACGAGATTGGTCTGCAAACGGTAGTCGACGCCCTGAACAAGTACCGCAGCCAACTGGGCGAGTACGGCGAGGAGTGGTTTAAACCGGCGCCATTGTTGGAAAAACTCGCCGCCGAAGGCAAAACCTTTAAAGAAATGGCCTAAGCTGATTAGTTCAACAATCGCTCCAGGATAGCGAGCTGTACAGATTCAGATAAGTAACCCCGTCATTGCGAGGAGCAAGGCGACGCGGCAATCTCAGGAGCTACGTTTTGTACTTCAAGAGGTTGCTCCGCCGTTTTACGGCTCGCAATGACCTGTTCCATGAACATCCAAAGCAAGAGCAAAGAGAGAGCCTACCCATGAGAGAAGCCGTAATTGTATCCACCGCACGCACCCCCATTGGCCGTGCATTCAAAGGTGCCTTGAACAATATCAAGTCCCCCACTATGACCGCTCACGCCATCAAGCACGCCGTCGCGCGCGCTGGTATTGAAGGCGCAGAAGTGGAAGACGTCATTATCGGTTCGGTATTGAACGCCGGAACGGCATCCAACAACGTAGCGCGCCTTGGCGCATTAGCCGCTGGCCTGCCTATGTCTGCATCAGGTCAGACTATTGACCGTCAATGTTCTTCGGGTTTGATGGCCATCGCTACTGCCGCCAAGCAAATCATGGTGGACGGTATGGACGTCGTGGTCGCAGGTGGCCAGGACAATATTTCAGCCGTACAGGGCCCCTATTTCAAATGGGCAACAGAAACTGCCGACCCGAACGTTGTCGCCATGGCTGAGCACGCGTACATGCCAATGCTGATGACAGCCGAAAACGTTGCGAAAAAATACGGCGTTGCTCGAGATGTGCAGGATCAATACTCGCTGGAATCCCAGCAGCGCACTGCCGCCGCTCAGGAAGCCGGAAAGTTCGACGATGAAATCGTACCCATCACCGCCACTAAAGCCATTGTCGACAAAGAAACCAAGGAAGTGTCCTATCAGGAAGTGACACTGAGTAAGGACGAAGGCAATCGTCCGGAAACGACCCTGGAAAGCCTGCAAAGCCTGAATCCTGTCATCGAAGGCGGCTGCGTCACTGCCGGTAACGCCTCCCAGTTGTCCGATGGTGCCTCCGCCTGCGTGGTCATGGACAGCAAGCTGGCCGAGCAACGCGGCCTGGAACCTCTTGGCATCTACCGCGGCATGATGGTCACCGGTAACGAGCCCGAAGAAATGGGTATCGGCCCTATCTACACCATCCCCAAACTGCTAAAGCAACACGGTCTTACCGTTGACGACATCGACCTGTGGGAACTGAACGAAGCGTTCGCAGTACAGTGTCTCTACTGCCGCGACCACCTGGGTATTGACCCGGCCAAGTACAACGTCAATGGCGGTTCCATTTCCATCGGTCACCCCTATGGTATGACCGGCGCGCGCACCACCGGCCATATTCTGCTGGAAGGCAAGCGTCGCAACGCCAAATGGGCCGTAGTGTCCATGTGCGTGGGCGGCGGTATGGGCGCTGCTGGCCTGTTTGAAATCGTTTAACCAACCGACTCTGCCTTTGGGGGGCTTAGGCCCCCCTTTTTCCTTTTCTAACGACTAATTTTTTTGAGCGAAGTGAGATCATGACTTATAAAGCGCCCATCAGAGATATGCAGTTTGCAATGAACGAACTGCTGGATTTCCCAACCCATTACCAGAGCATTCCCGAAGGTGAAAATGCCACACCGGATATGGTGAACGCCATCCTCGAAGAAGCCGCAAAATTTTGTGAGAACGTGGCAGCACCATTGAACCAGAGTGGTGACGAAGAGGGCTGTCACTTCGACAACGGCACCATCACCACCCCAAAAGGCTTTAAAGAAGCCTACGATCAGTACGTGGAAAATGGCTGGCCATCGCTATCGTCCCCCGAGATATACGGCGGCCAAGGTCTGCCCCA
>JALUYN010000355.1 GCA_027012915.1 Cellvibrionaceae bacterium | reverse complement strand
ACTCCATCACTTGGGCGGCGTTCCAGTTAATCGAAACCTATCAGGCGGGGCAGGAAAAACCGCTTTTTGACAGCGTGATTGTGGTGACAGATCGCCGCTTGCTCGACAAGCAGTTGCGCGAAAACATCAAGGAGTTTTCCGAGGTCAAGAACATCATCGCCCCGGTGCAAAGCTCGCGCGAATTGAAGGCAGCGCTGGAGGATGGCAAGAAGATTATCATCACCACCATCCAGAAATTCCCGTTCATCATCGAGGGTATTTCCGACCTGAGCGACAAGAAGTTTGCGGTGATTATTGATGAGGCCCACAGCTCGCAAAGTGGCACCGCACATGACAACATGAACCGCGCGATGGGTAAGCAAGACAGCGATGCGGTGGACGCGCAGGACAAGATTGTTGAAGCCATGCAAAGCCGCAAGATGCGGGGCAATGCGTCTTATCTGGCGTTTACGGCCACGCCCAAGAACACAACGCAGGAGAAGTTCGGGCAAAAGCAGCCGGACGGCACGTTTAGGCCGTTTCACCTCTACAGCATGAAGCAGGCGATTGAAGAGGGCTTTATTCTGGATGTGCTGACCAATTACACAACCTACAAAAGCTATTACGAGATAGAAAAGTCGATCACGGAAAACCCCGAGTTTGACACCAAGAAAGCGCAAAAGAAGCTGCGCGCCTATGTGGAAAGCAGCCAGCAGACGATCAACACCAAAGCTGAAATCATGCTGGAGCATTTCATTCCGAGCGTGGTGAATGCCAAGAAGCTGCGCGGCAAGGCCAAGGGGATGGTGATAACGCAGAATATAGAAGCAGCTATCCGGTATTATAAGGCGGTTACGCGGTTGCTGGAAGCTAGGGGCAACCCATTCAAAGCGGTGATTGCCTTTTCCGGTGAGAAAACCGTGGATGGAGTCGAGTATTCCGAGGCTGGAATGAATGGTTTCCCCGAAACGAAAACGCGGGACAAATTTGAAACCGACGAATACCGGTTATTGATTGTGGCAAACAAGTATTTGACTGGATTTGATCAGCCCAAGCTGGCGGCGATGTATGTGGACAAGAAGCTGCAAGGCGTGATGGCGGTGCAAGCATTGTCGCGTCTTAACCGCTCCGCCCTGAAATTGGGCAAGAAAACCGAGGACCTGTTTATTCTGGATTTCTTTAATAGCGTTGATGACATTAAAAACGCCTTTGATGATTTTTACACGGCGACCAGCTTGTCCGAAGCCACCGACGTAAATGTCTTGCATGAGCTGAAAGATGTATTGGACGATGTGGGTGTTTATGAGTGGCACGAGGTCGAAGATTTTGTGGAGCGATTTTTCAACAATGAAGATGCCGATTGCCTTAGCCCGATCATTGATGTTGCTGCAAATCGGTTCAATGACGAATTGGATTTGGAGAATGAGGATAAAATTGATTTCAAGATTAAGGCTAAGCAGTTTGTAAAAATATACGGGCAAATGGCCTCGATCATGCCGTTTGAAGTGGTTGCTTGGGAAAAGCTGTTTTGGTTTCTGAAATTCCTTATCCCAAAGCTCAAGGTCAAAGACCCAAATCAAGCCTTGTTAGACGAACTGTTGGAATCTGTGGATTTGTCTTCCTATGGGTTGGAGCGCGTGAAGTTAAATCATTCCATAGAGCTGGACGATTCCGAAACCGAAGTTGATCCGCAGAATCCAAACCCACGGAGTGCGCATGTTGAACAAGATAAAGATCAATTAGATGAAATCATCCGAGCGTTTAATGAGAGATGGTTTCAGGGATGGAGTGCGACGCCCGAGGAGCAACGAGTGAAATTTATCAACATGGCGCGCAGTATTATAGAAAATCCTGATTTTAAGAAAAAGTTCCAAAACAACACAGACCCCCATAATCGAAAACTAGCATTTGAGAAAATCTTTGCAGAAGTCATGCTGCGCCGGAGGAAAGATGATTTGGATTTTTACAAGTTATTTGCTGGTGACCCCGCATTCAGAGAGTCTTTGACACAAAACATGGTGCGTGTTGTGGAACGAGTTGGGCAATAGCTTAGCGACTGGGGGTATGATTGGGGGTATGGTGAAAAATCATATTGATATTTATGTATGATATCAACGTGATATCCCGTTAATCACAGTCCGTGTGGGGCACCAATGAAATCAA
>JALUYN010000354.1 GCA_027012915.1 Cellvibrionaceae bacterium | reverse complement strand
TGTTGAATTCGAACTTAACCACGCGCACCCGCGCTGTCAGACCAGGACAGGCCCTCATCGATGACAGACCAATGGCAAATCCTGGACCGTGTCGCCGCCGGACGCGAAATCCATCGCCGCCACCACAAGAAGACGGACGGCCGGGATCTGTTTCTGTACGGCTATTCGCGCCATGACGCGCCGCGATTACCGGGCGAAGACCTTCAGTCGGTCCAGGGGTCCGAGCTGCGCCGCCACCCCTTACTCGGCGAGTGGTCAATCTATGCCGCCGGGCGCCAGAACCGGACCTTCAAGCCGAGCGCGGCGGCCAATCCCCTTGCGCCCAGCACCCCGGGGGCGCCGCTGACCGAAATTCCGTTTGAGGCTTTCGAGCTGGCCGTGTTCTCAAACCGCTTTCCCAGCTTGTTTCCAGACGCAAGTGAGCCGGCGCCGTCAGAGCTCGAAATGCATGCGGCGGCCGGGGCCTGTGAAGTGATCGTCTATGCGCCCGAGCCGGATGGATCGCTCGCCACCCTGTCCCAGGCCCGGCGGCGTCTATTGGTCGAGGCCTGGATTGATCGTTACCAGGCCATGTTTGCGGCCGGCGCCGCTTTTGTCCTGCCCTTCGAGAATCGCGGCGACGAAGTCGGGGTCACGTTGCATCATCCGCATGGTCAGATTTACGGCTTCCCGATCGTGCCGCGGCCGCAACAATCCGCCATCGACGCCTTTGAGCAAGGCTATGACCTCGCCGCTGACGTCAAAACCTGGGGCAATGATTATCGTATTGCGGAAGCTGGCGGACTGGCCTCCTATGCGCCGCGTTTTGCACGCTTTCCTTATGAAGTCTGGATATCCGCACTCGAGCCCGTATCCGGCCCGTGGGCGTTCAACGAAACCCAGTCGGACGGGTTCGCCCACCTTCTCGGCGATACGGTCCGGCGCTATGATGCCTATTTCGGCCGTGAGACGCCATGCATGCTGAGCCTGCACGCCGCGCCTTATGGCCGTGACGGGCGGTTCCAGTTCACGGCGCAATTCTATCCGCTCTTGCGCGCTCCGGATCGAGTCAAGTATCTTGCCTCGGTCGAACAGGCGACGGGTGTGTTCACGGTCGATGTCATGCCGCGTCAAGCAGCAGCCGCCTTGCGAGGGGCGCTATGAGCCTCGCCGCACCGTTCACTGACATATTTGGATCGCCGCCAACCGCACTGGCCTCGGCGCCAGGCCGGGTCAACCTGATCGGCGAGCATACCGATTATAATGACGGTGCGGTCCTGCCAGCCGCGATCGACCGCTATGTGAGCGTGGCGCTGGCGTCCAATGACGGCTCAATGCACCAAATCCGGTCAACGCGATTTGGCGACACGACAGAGCGCCCGGTCGGCGATCCGAAGCGGGGCGACTGGTCCGATTATGCCATGGGCGCTTTGTGGAAAGCCGGCGCGTTGGGCTGGTGCACGGGTGGCATGGATGTGCTCATCGACAGCGACGTGCCCGACGGTGCAGGTGTGTCCTCCTCCGCCGCCTTGATCACGGCCATTCTACGTGCCGCAGCCGATTGCGCGGGCATTTCAGCCAATCCCGTCGACATCGCCAAACACGCGCGCGCGGTGGAGAATGACTATATCGGCATGCCGTGCGGGATCATGGACCAGATGGCGGTGGGGATCGCCCGCAAAGGCACAGCCCTGGCGCTCAACACCCGGGATCTCAGTTACGAAGTGATCGAGATTCCAGCGGCGTGGACCTTCATGGTGATTCATTCCGGCATCCGACGCGAGCTCGCCGATGGACGCTATTCGGCGCGTTTTGAAGAGTGCAGACATGCGGCTGAAACGCTCGGAACCGCGGCTCTGTGCCTGCTGACCGACGCCCAGAAGGACGCAGTTGCGGCCCTCCCGGACACTCTGCGCAAACGCGCCCTGCACGTGACCAGCGAACACGATCGGACGCTCGCCGCCAGCGCCGCGCTGAAAGCCGCCGACCTGGACACATTCGCGCGCCTGATGAGCGAAAGCCACCGCTCCTATTCTGAAGATTTCGAGGCTTCGACGCCAGAGATTGACGCGCTTGTCGCCGACGCCGTTGATAGCGGCGCGAAGGCGGCGCGCCTGACTGGTGGCGGCTTTGGCGGCTGCATTGTCGTGCTAGTGGAAACGGCGATT
>JALUYN010000353.1 GCA_027012915.1 Cellvibrionaceae bacterium | reverse complement strand
CTGCAGCTGCAGGGGTTTATTAGAAAGAAAATCCTGAATTTCTGGGTCTTCGATGGGAGACTTGCCGTTATTGATAAGGTCGACTTTCTCGGAAACGACATCAAAGAGAGTAACATCGTTGTGCTGGGCCAGCAGTACTGCGTTCGACAGGCCTACGTAGCCTGCGCCTGCAACGGCAATTTTCATTTGTCTTGATCCTTGATGATGAAGAGGTGCTTCCTTTATGAACTCCGCATAATACTTCATGGGGTATGATTTGGTAAGTATTTAGACTTTGATCGATCACTTCTTGCTAAGGCTCCGTATGTGGAGTCCGTATGAGGGAATAGGGCCGAGTATGATAGTGTATAGGTCTTTAGGAAAAGGGCGGAAATCTGTAGTGATTAGGAATCTAGCGGGCATCCTTTGCGTGTTTTGGGTAAGTCAGGTTTCGGCTGCCTCATTGCCGGACACCATCGACAAAGTGCGGGGCAGTATTGTCAGTATCGGTCTGCTGCGGCCTCAGAAAAACGTTAATTTCCGAGCTAAGGGGCCAGCCCATGAATACCGAGGAACAGGGTTCGTGGTGGGCAATGGTTCTTATGTTGTAACCAATCACCATGTGGTCCCGGACAATCTGGGCGAAGAAGCCAATGCAGTGCTTGCGGTATTCTCAGGGCGGGGCGATCGGGTCCGAGGATATCCCGCGGAGGTTGTTCGCAGTGACAAAGAGCATGATCTGGCAGTACTGAAAATCAAGCAGTCATTGCCCGCTCTGTCGCTGGCTCCAGACCGCAATGTGCGCGAAGGCGAGGAAGTCATATTCACCGGGTTCCCCATAGGAATGGTGCTCGGTATGTATCCGGTAACCCATCGCGCTATTGTGTCTGCGGTAACTCCGATTGTTATTCCCGCGTCAAGTGCCCGACAATTGACTGCTGCCCAGATTCGGCGCATGAAAACCCCATTCAATATCTATCAATTGGATGCAGTGGCTTACCCGGGAAATAGTGGTAGTCCAGTTTATGATCCCGTCTCAGGGCAGGTGTTGGGAGTGATTAATAGTGTGTTTGTGAAAGGCACCAAAGAGGCCGCACTGAGCAACCCATCTGGCATTGCTTATGCCATTCCTGCGAGGTATGTCGCGGAGTTACTCCCTCGTGAGTAAACTGTCGGTGTTGTTTGTCTGCACAGAAAATATCTGTCGTTCCCCCCTGGCCGAAGCGCTGCTGCGTTCGCGGTTAAAGCGTGCAGGGCTTGCTCGTCGAGTACGTGTCGATTCCGCGGGAACACACTGTTCTGCGCCCGGGCTAAAGCCGGACAGGCGATCTGTAAAAGTAGGTAAGGCCCAAGGGCTTCGGTTCTGGGGAATGAAAGCCCGCCGTATTGAGCTGGCAGATTTTGAGCGCTTTGATTTTATCTTGGCTATGGACCACGCCAATTGTCATGATCTGTTGGAGGAGTGCCCTGAAGATCTGAGCCACAAAGTTCAGCTCGTAATGGACTATGCGTCAGAGATTGATATGGAAGAGGTGCCAGATCCCTACTATGGCAATGCCAGTGGCTTCGAGACGGTGTACGAGTTGCTCAATGAAGCAATAGAGGGAGTGTTGTTTGAAGTTGGGCGGAGACTAGGCTGAGATTGGGAGTGCAATCTCGACTTTATTGTTCTTCTTTTGATGAAACTTCAAAAACCGTGTTGTGGTTTCAAATAAGATGGCCTTTAATTTGTGGGCTGGCCTGAACTCGGGTCAGAGTGTATTCAGTGAGATAGTTACTTAAGGCATGCCGCCATGGACAAAAAACCGTCAATAGCCCAATCGTTTAACCAGTATTTCAATGTCAATTTGGCGCTGACGCCTGAGCAAAAGCAGGATGTATATCGAGTTCGATACCGTGTGTATTGTGAAGAATTTGGCTATGAGCCTCTCGAGAATTTTCCGGACAAGCAGGAATATGATGATTTTGACGATAGGTCGCTGCACTGCCTGATTACTCACAAGTCCACAGGTCGCCCCGCCGGGTGTGTGCGTTTGGTTTCTGGTGCCGAGCAAGGAGATATGCCTTTCGAGCGTTTTTGCCCGGGCACACTGGATCAGGAATTTCTTGATAACCTGGATCTGGATCGCACGACCGTTTGTGAAATATCGCGACTCGCGGTGGATGGAGC